>CAJWTO010000001.1 GCA_913047675.1 uncultured Pseudomonadota bacterium
TGGGAGAGAATCCCGCCATGTCTGATCCTGATCTCAACCATGCGAGACACTCGCTGGCCCAACTTCAACATTTAGTAGTACAGGATATATTTTTTACCGAAACAGCAAGCTTTGCTGATGTGATACTTCCTGCTTCAGCGTTCCCCGAGAAGACTGGCACCTTCACTAACACAGATCGAAGAGTACAATTAGGTCGAGCAGCTGTCCCAACTCCTGATGACGCGAAGCAAGATATCGAGATCATTCGGGAACTTGCTAATCGAATAGGTTTAGATTGGGATGACTGTACTCCCAAGAGTATATTCTCCGAGATGACTAGAACCATGCAATCAATTAGTGGGATCACTTGGGGACAACTGGAGGAAAGAGACAGCATCACTTATCCCTACACATTAGACAATCCAGAAAGTGAAACAGTTTTATTTAAAGAAAACTTTGACCTTACAGGAGGTTATGCGAAATTTTCGCCCGCTCATTTTTCACACGCGGCCGAACTACCCGATGAAGAATTCCCTCTGGTTTTGATCACGGGTAGGCAGTTGGAACACTGGCACACCGGCACCATGACACGCCGAAGTAGCACGCTTGATGCACTAGAACCTCACGCGGTGATAAGTCTCAGCCCCGTAGATCTAAACAATAGCGGTTTTCAAGAAAACGATATGGTAACGTTAATTTCAAGAAGGGGATCGATAACCGCACGGGCGAAATCGGACAGTGGTCTACAAACAGGTAATGTTTTCATGCCATTTTGCTATGCAGAGGCTGCCGTCAACTTACTCACGATCTCAGCAATTGACCCAATAGGAAAAATTCCAGAATTTAAACACTGTGCTGTTCGTGTCGAGAAACCATCAGCCCTTAGTTAATCACGCGTCATTAACTGTCGGTTCGGCTAGCAATCGCCTTTTTCATTTTTTTTATCGTACGCTTAACCATACTTTTACCTATTGTCACTTTAGAGACGCTTTTATCTACTGTAGCTAAATTAGTTGGCGGCATATCATCGCCAACGACGATCGCCCCCACCATGCCAGTGGTTATATGCGGAGTGCATTTAAAAATATATGCGCCTTCTTCGTTTACAGTAACTGTATAGCCCTCATCTCCATATTTGGATTCCCAGCCTTTAGCTCCATCTGGAATCATGCCATCTATAGTGACAGTATTATGCCCTATCATGCCGACAAATTTTATAGTGTCACCGGGCTGAGCAAAAGTGACCATCGGCTTCCATTTTGTGACAACTCCTTTCACTGTATGTTCAACCGATAAGACCAATTGAGTCCAACAAAGAAAAACACTAAACAACAAGAATTTGAATAAAAACATTTGTAGATTACCTGAAGCAGGCTTGCCCACTCATACTAATTAACGATTAAAACAAATAGAAACTCACTCCAGACTACTCGGCTCCTAATATGAAACTAGCCTTAAATGCTTGCTCACGTACAGGGATGATGGCTTGATACTCTTCGGAAAAATACCACTTTTTTGCAGCTTCTTTATCAGCAAACTTAACAATCACCATCATTTTCCCGAGCTCTTCTCCATGAAGTGATTCTGCGGGACCTTTCAATATAAACTCGCCACCATGTTTTACTACAGATGGTCCAGCAACAGCAGAATATTCTGCAGCCTTGTCCGCATCGAGGGGGTTAACGTGAACTACTACATATGCACTCATAAATAATCATCCTCTATGTTTAACTTTTATATGAATTTTTTAATCAGCAAAATCCTTCAGCATTTTATTCAACTCGATACGGTGTATTTCTTCCGTTTTTATCATTTCTCGAGCATATTCTTCAATATAAATACTAGCTCCTTCCGACGCAACTAACAGCTCTTCATAAATAGCGATAGCAGCCTGTTCATGCTTCATACTTTCTTCAAGCAAATCAACCGCAGAATGCTTATTTGACTCTTCTATTATAGAGATCTCTAAAGAAGGATGCCCGCCCAGCCCAGTCACCAGATCTCCTGCCTGCGTCGCATGTTGTAGTGACTCCGTTGCTTGGTCTTGAAAAAATTGTTTCAGGCTTATGCGATCTCGACCAGAAACCATAAGCGCATAATGGGTGTATCTTACAACGCCTGACAATTCGTACTTCATGATAGAATTAAGAATATTGGTGACTTTTTCGGTATCTAATTGTTCCATGATAAAACCCTGCATAAATAAGTCCTAAATTGGACCGTGATATTATAATCTACATAGGTGGTTACCGCACAGACATTAACAAAATAATTAGTGGTAAATAAATCTCATTTGTCTAGACATTCGCGTTATCAAAGCAATAAAAAATATTAGTAGACTTCAATCGTTTCCTAATACATAGCAGATTGAATCACAAAACTTTATCCATACTTAATTTTACGACTCAAGATAAAAAGAGAGATCGCCAGAGTTATAATATTTGCGATAATTAGTGGCAAATCTCCGCGAAGAATCCCGTAAGTGAGCCAGCAGCATATGCCAAAACTGAGCAAAACCCACATAGGAAGAGAGATGTCGCTTGTATTACGTGTTCTGTGTATCTTCACTGCTTGGGGAATAAATGAGATAGTCGTACAAAAGGCTCCTAAGAATCCAATATATTGAGAAAAGTTGTCAAAGTTCAATTTAGTATTCGCTCCAAAAAATTATAGGAAAATATTAAATACGTATTAATCTATCTACGAATATTTGTTAGCTTACTGATTCTGGTATATTTTAAATATACCTTATAAATAAAGAGCAATTTTGTTCGATCGAAATTTATATGCGAGCAAATAAAAATATAGTGTAAGTAACACTATGCATATATGGAGTTCACTATGGACGGTAATCTCAACGCTTTAACGACCATTTTCACTGAGTTCTATTATTGGGTGACTGTGGTATTTATGTTCTTGATTCATGTAGGTTTCTGCTTATATGAGGTCAGTGCTAGTCGGCATAAAAATCATATGCATACCTTGATGAAAAACGTAATGATTATCCCCTTGGTGACCATTACATTCTTCCTCTTTGGTTGGTGGATCTATTGGACTTTCCCGAACTTCCCACTATTTGGAACCTTAGATTTAGATGCCGGTCAGAATAATTTGCCTTGGTCAGAAACAATGGGGACAAATTTGAGTGACCATATCACGGGGGTATTTTGGGCAGCATTCTTACTTTTTTCCTGGACTGCTGCATCTATAGTCTCCGGCTCTGTTATCGAACGGATCCGGTCAAGCGCGTTTTGGATCCACGCTATCCTAATCGGCTCTGTATTTTGGGTAATAGACGCGGCATGGGGTTGGCACTATGCCGGATGGATGGTGAGAGAATTAGGTTATCATGATGCATACGCTTCAGGAGTAATTCATGCAATCGCTGGAGGCTACGCGTTAGGTGTGCTTACGGTGCTCGGGCCCCGCATAGGGAAGTTTGACTCAAATGGAGTAGCTAGAATAATCCCACCGCATAATCCCTGGCTGCTGGCGGTTGGAATCTTTATGATCTACACCGGATTTTGGGGGTTCTATGCGGCATGTAATGTACCAATTATTTCACCGGCGCTGATTGATGGACAAATTACTGGCGCCACATGGACTGCCACTAATATCTACCTCACTCCAACTACACTAAGTGCAATCACTTTCAATTTCCTGATGTCTCTATCAGGAGGGTTAATGGCGGCATACATTGTGTCTAAAGGCGACGCCTTCTGGACATTCTCGGGTGGCTTAGCTGGAATTATAACTGCCTCCGCTGGCAATGATCTCTATCATCCGATACAGGCCCTACTTATCGGCGCAGCTGGTGTCATTTGTGCGTACAAGCTTCACTACTATGTGGAAAGAAAATTCAAAATAGATGATGCAGTAGGCGCGGTTGCAGTGCACGGATACGCGGGGGTCGTAGGTCTTATTATTTCTGGATTTGTCCTCTGGGGAGTGCCCTCATCTCCTTTTGACGGATATGCCGCAATCAATCCAATCGGTCAGCTATTGGGCGCCCTCATTATGTTCGGCTTGCTTGGCTTTTTACCAGCGTACCTAGTGACTCGAGTCCAATCGTCTTTGGGAATTTTACGTATTCCGGAAACGATAGAGTTAAAAGGGCTCGACTTCGTTGATAATCTAAGTCGTGAATTGGCCGAGGAGCACCTCGTAGCGATAGAAAAAGAGCGATCTGTTCAAGATCAAACTCGGTCTTAAATCAATTATATGAAAGAAGGAGAGTAAAATGTCCACGATTGGATACCAACAATGGGCTGTTGACCTAGCTCAAGTCACCTCTATATATCCTTTTCAAGGTTCGGAAATCATAATGACGATCATTGGAGTAGTATTTTGGTTAGGGTGGCACAAAGTACAATTTAACCAGGAGAACCAGAAAATGAATGGAGCACGCGAGGCTGAGACCGACCCCTCCGATACCTCCTGAGTATCTCTGTGTTGTCTAACAGCCTTTATAATTTTTCTTCACGCAATCTCTCGCACGTCTCTTCGCTTCCTTAACTTCAGTCGCAGTCATCTTACGGGCAAAGTCGTCCCTCAGCTTTCCCCCATTAGGACTTCCATTAGAGGCACCTAAACCTCCCCACATATAAGCATCGATATAACTTCTAGGTACCCCATAGCCAAACGCGTACATTATACCAAGGTTAGTCTGCGCGGAGGCAAAACCTTGTTCGGCAGCTAGGCGATACCACTTAACTGCTTCCCCATCATCCCGAGCTACACCTTGTCCCCCTCTGTACATCAAGCCTAAATTATACTGAGAGAATGCGATGCCTTGTTCAGCAGAGAGGCGATACCATTCTGCGGCTACTGCATAGTTCTGATCGACGCCTAATCCCTTGTCGTACATAGTTCCAACATTATATTGTGCATCCGCATCTCCTTGCTCTGCCGCAAGTGTGTACCACTTCAATGCCTTTTGAAAATCGCGCAGAACTCCCTCGCCATTTAAATACATGAGACCTAGACTCGACTGAGCCTCTGCATAACCTTGCTCGGCGGCTAGTGTATACCACTTGATTGCCGTCACAATATTTTTATCAACGCCTTGTCCCAATCGATACACTAGTCCTAAATTTGACTGGGCAATCGCGGAACCGTCCTCAGCCAAAGGCTCCCATTCGCGTATAGCTGTCCGATAGTCGCCTTTTTGGGCGGCTTCAAGTCCTTTCTCAAAATCTGCAGCAGCCCCAAATTGTGGTGCCAATATAAACGTCATAAATACAGTAAAAGCTATCGCCGTGATTTTCATGTACCCAATTTTCGCAAAATCAGCAGCTTTTGCAAATACTAAACACCAAAACGAAATTCGCCGCGCAAGTATTAACTATCGCGTTCACTCCATCGGTGCATCCAACAGGATCTGACACGTCGGAAAATTGTTATCTATCAACCACTGTTGGATCACTCCATCACATAAATTCCATTTGCTTGCATGTAAATTAGCTAACGGTAGTCGATCTAATATCGCCATCCAGATCTTTATCACATGTGGAACTAACTCTGCTCTATCTATCGAAAGAGAAAATGCGCCACTCAATTCCTCAACAGAGACTCCAGCCAAGTTAGCTTCGGCGTTCTTCAAATCCGCCAATGATGCCGATGACGCATTCCCTGCGCCAAAAATTCGTACGGCTATTCTTGCATTTGCGCCGACTCCCAGTACCGTCTCTATCGAGTCATGATTAAGTTCAGCCAGCATAGACTTTAGACAACTCCAATCGCTAGCCTTATCCCGATTTTCCATAACACGCACAGCGCCAAGATCTACCGAGCGAATGAATTCGTTATCGGCGTCCGCATGATAAAATTCGGTACTGCCGCCCCCGATATCAACAACTAGGCATTTTTTCTTTTTAAAATTCTTTTTTGGCCGTACATACTGTAAAAGACGTGCTTCTTCGTTGCCGGACAAAACGGTAATCTCTATACCAGTATCTCGTCGTATTATTTCACAAACCTCTTTTGCATTCCCCGCCGATCTTAACGCTGAGGTACCTACCGCACGGACTATAGACGCTGAATTACTCCGCGCTCTCTTAGATAATTTTTTAAAACCTCCAACGATAGTTGATAACACATCATTTGCAATCAGGCCATCTCTACTGAATGCACCTGAGCCAAGTCGGATCTTTAAGCGTTTAGTATCTTCTAAAACTAAGATATTCGACTTTTGCCAGCGATATTGCCTATATTTTATAGAATTTGACCCACAATCAATTGACACGATTCTTTGGTTATTTTTCACCTGCTGCTAGTTGCCTTAGTTTCTTATATTGTTTGTAACTCAGATTATTAAAAGTAGTTCCATTAACAGTAACATCATAGTTATTTAGTCCTCGTGTCAGTGCCGTGGGTTGGGGTACACTTTTTCCAGTGTAATCGAACTTTTGCAGAATATAGCGTAAAGCATTTAAGTGCGCTATTTTCTTATTGTTAGAGTTTAAAATAACCCAAGGTGCCTTTTTTGATGTGGTTCTCTCGAACATTTGATTTTTGTACAAAGTGTACATATCCCATTTCTCAACCATTCTCAGATCATTTTCTGTAATTTTCCAATACACTAAAGGACTATTTGCGCGCCGATCTAATCTTTCTTTCTGGATGGGTTTGTTTATAGATAAGTAGAACTTTAAAAACTGTACTCCTTTCTTTTGAAAATCTCGCTCCCACTCAAGAACGTGGTTCATAAAGTACGTGTATTGCCGCTTAGTACAATAACCCATAGTCACTTCAGTCAGCGCTCGCGTATACCAAGATCGATCAAAGAAAACTATTTCTCCTCTATTTGGTAAGTGTTTCGCATAACGAGCAAACCAGTGGCGAGATTCATATTTTGTGGGTTTGCCGAGATGAACAACATTATATTTTTGAGGGATCAGATAGCGTGATAATACGGAGATACTACCAGTTTTACCCGCCGCATCCCTTCCCTCGTAGACTATTGCAATGCGCTTCTTCTTTTTGATAACCCACTCTTGAAGCTTCACTAGCTCAATCAGCAACTTACGTCTCTCTTTCTTATAATCGTCTTCGCTGAGTCTAGAATATTCGGACAAGTCAAATTGAATCATTACCAGCTAGCCCCCATAACTACATTGAAAGAGTGATACAAAGCTTATGAACGTTAAATGACAGAATTGTGACAACACATCACAAGAATCATTCTACCCGGTACCGTCGTCATCTTGTCACATTTTGTTTTTAATCTTAACGCCAATGAGTGGTTCGAAACAACTAATCCGTCACTACCGGTCTATCTGGATCTCCGACATACATCTAGGAACCGCTGGATGCAAAGCGGACAGTTTACTTCACTTCCTCAGATCTTGTGAAAGTGAATACCTTTTCCTCGTAGGCGATATTGTAGATGGCTGGCGGTTAAAAAAAAAGTGGTACTGGCCACAATCGCACAATGACGTGGTACAAAAATTTCTTAGAAAATGCAGGAAAGGAACCAAAGTTTTTTATATCCCTGGCAATCATGACGCCGCCGCACGTGATTATATTGACACGAGTTTTGGAGGCATACACATTAAGCAAGACTACATTCATACAACGGCCGATGGCAGAAAATTCTGGATCACACATGGGGATTTATTTGATGGTGTGATGCAGCATGCACCGTGGCTCGCATATATCGGAGACTCTGCCTATACAGCCCTTTTAGTAATCAATCGCTGGTTTAATAAAGTTCGTCAGTTAAGGAATTTACCATATTGGTCCCTCTCACAATATGTAAAGAATAAAGTGAAACGCGCGACTTCATTTATCGCAGCCTACGAGAATTTGATGGCAAAAGAGGCAAAAAAAAGAAATTGTCACGGTGTAATATGCGGACACATTCATAGGGCCGAAATAACCCAAATAGAAGATGTATTGTACATAAATGACGGCGATTGGGTGGAATCTCTTTCAGCACTTGTGGAACATGAAACTGGAGAGCTTGAAATTATTTATTGGGAAGGAAATAGTTTATCACCGAGTAACTAGGATTATTATGAAAATACTTATCGTTACGGATGCATGGCACCCGCAAATAAATGGAGTAGTTCGCACACTAGATGCTACTCGGTGTGAGCTGGCCAAACGAGGTCACGAAGTGAAAATGCTCACCCCGGAGAACTTCAAAACACTACCTTGCCCTACTTATCCAGAAATCAGACTTTCCCTATTTCCTCGAAGAAAAGTGACTGACTTTATCGAACAATTCTTACCAGACGCGATACATATAGCCACTGAAGGCCCCCTTGGTATCGCTACCAGAAGGCATGCCGTAAATAAAAATCTTCCGTTTACCACGGCGTACCACACTCGCTTCCCCGAGTATGTAAATGCTAGAACTGGATTACCTCTAAAAATAACTTATAAATTTCTACGATGGTTTCATAAGCATTCGCACGCGGTTATGGTGCCGACCAAAAGTATGCTTGATACACTTGTTACCCGGAAAATAGGGCGGCCGGCCTTGTGGCCAAGAGGCGTGGATCTAGATGTTTTCAAAAGACAAGAACGTAACATGAAAGATGAAAGTCCTGTTTTTATTTACGTGGGGCGAGTCTCGCCAGAGAAGAATATTGAGTCATTTTTAAAACTTGACCTACCTGGGGAAAAATGGGTGATCGGAGATGGTCCGGTTCTCTCTAAGCTGAAAATGCAATTTCCTGATACTCAGTTTTTCGGGGCAAAGAAAAAATCTGAATTATCCTATTATTACAGTCAGGCGAGCGTCTTTGTTTTTCCAAGTAGAACTGATACTTTCGGGCTAGTGCTTTTAGAAGCTATGGCCTGTGGTTTACCTGTCGCAGCATATCCTGTCACCGGACCGCTCGATATAATAGGAAATAGTGGTGCAGGCTCTCTAAATACAGATTTGGGCGTCGCGTGCACAGACGCACTAAAAATTGCTCCAGAGATCCCGCTCAGACACGTAAAATCATTTACTTGGGAAAAAGCCACCGAAGCATTTGAAGAATTACTAATACCAATCATGCACAGCAGTCAAAGACAACAAAATACTGCGAAATAGTAACTTACTGCTCCTGAAAAAAGGATAAATCCAGTTCTAGTTCGTGCCCAATCCAACGAGCGCCCGTTGTATGGTCTCTCAATTCGTCCTCACCCTCATTTTCATGTAATAGAATACTCAGACCGCCATTGCTCGAATATAAATATTCCTCGATACAAACTCTTGTTTTCTCGTTATATCCAGCTTGATACATAGGCAAGGGATGAGGACCAACGGCTCGATCTCTTATTCTTCCTAAGCTACAACCGTTATCGTGTAAAAAAATACGAAGGCCCAAGGCTTTTTCTTTTTCTTCCTCATTATTCCAGTATATATGCGCGTGATAATCCATGTAGCTTGCTTCTAATACTTATCCTAAATCCGTGCGTTAATAATGTGGAGGAATTTCTGCTTCCGTCTCACCTGCACTAGCGCCGGTAGCAAGCTCATTAGCCCTCTCTTGCAGCGATCTCAGTTTCACATGAAGATCATCAATCTGATCCTGTTGCCGGCAAACTACCTTATTAAGCTCTTCGAGCAGATTTTCTTGATACGCTAATTTAGTTTCAAGCTCTATCAAACTATCCTTCGTCGGCATACTACTAAGACCCTTTCCCTGTTCTACTCCAAACAAACATCAAGACGTGTGAACCCACTAAAAAAAGGGAGAACTCGTCTAACTGGAGGGTTGTCAGGATTTAATTTAATATTTGGATACTGCTCTAATAATAGCTTAAGTGCGATTTGCACCTCAAGCCTTGCCAAGGGTGCGCCTAGGCAGACATGAATGCCACTACCAAAACCCAAATGATCGTTTGCCTCCCGTTCGATATCAAAAACGTGAGGGTTTTCGAACTTTGTGGGATCATGATTAGCAGCCCCCAGTGAGGCCGTCAAAGTTTCCCCTTTGTGAACGGGACAACCATTCACCTCCGCATCAGATTTTACTATTCTAGCAGTCTCCGAAATTGGGCAGTCAAACCTTAACATTTCTTCAACGGCATGCTCTATTAGAGTTAGATCCGAGGTCAGCTTGTTTTGCGCATTTGGATTATTCATTAAAGCGAACAATCCATTCGCCATCAGGTCGGAGGTTGTTACATTACCCGCCACCATGAGCTGCGTACATAAGCTAATTATTTCGAGGTCATTAAGCTTGTCATCTTTCTCTTGTGCGCGGACCATTGACGAGATTAAGTCTTCGCCAGGTTGAGCACGTCTAGCCTCAACCTCTTTCTTAAATACCCGCGACATCTGAAGGTAGGCAGACCTGAGTCGTTTTTGAACACTCTTACCTCGTTCTGGATCGTAGCCCATGAGGATATCTTCTGACCAACTTTTAAAATCTTGAACTGACACGTGCGCCATACCCATCATATCTAGTATCACCTGCGTAGGTAATGGGCCGATGAAGTGCCTCACCAAATCAATTCGCTTCTTACCACGAATCTGACTAAGCAAATATTTTGTAATCTCCTCTATTCGCTGACGCATCCCCTCGATTGCTCGAGGCGTAAAGGCTTTACCCATCAAACTTCTTACTCGTCTATGATCCGGATCATCCAGTAGCACCAATGGAGGCTCATATGCTGTTTCACCTTCGTGAATGTCGAGCCCATTAGCTGCAACGCGTCGCATGTAGCTGTCTGATTGACTGTATTTAGCTTTTACGCTTAACTCTTTTCCTCGAACGGTTGCCTTCACATCATCATACTTCGTGAGCAGCGTTCTACCATATTCTTTATCTTTATATCGAGCTGACAGCTCTCGTATCATACCGTAATACTTCCTAGCATTGGCACGATACTCTTTATTATGTGGTGTTAATTCTTTACCTTCGGGGAATCGTTTCATCACTTAATTATAATCCCGTTCTCGACTCTCAATAAAATAAGCTTTTAATTTAGATCCACTATGTGTAACCGAATAAGTTTTTAGACCATTGGAATGCGTTAGACGATAACTTCTCGAAGCACAGCGAGGTAACCTTTCGCCAACTTTAGCTTCGGCGCATAACCTTTAGCCACCAGTATTTTGTGCATCTTAGACAGTCTCCAACATGGCACATACATCATCAAATGATGCTCCAAGTGATAGTTTACCCAATAGGGCGCGATAAATAATTGTGTCAACAAATTGACCGATGTGGTTCGAACATTCTGCAGCTTACTCGACGAAAATTCTGTCCCTGCGTGTTCTGCGATATTTCTGAGACGAACAACAACTTGAAACCAAGTTAGCAATGGAAGAAGCCAGAATGCGAACCACCACCACCAGTCACCAAACGCCATCATGGCTATGAATATAACGCTATTACAGTAAAAAGGGTGGACTATACCGGGAGATTTAAATGACTGCGCATATTTATCAGAGTCTACCTGTTGAATGCCGACATACCTTTTGATCGCATTCTTTATCCTCGGTAATAAAATCAATTTTAATCCTGTTTGGCCCGTAACATCTCTGAAAAGCTTGCGTAAAAGACTCGCTCGTGAAATAGGAAACGGCGCCGACAGTACAAGATCGGGGTCCTCAGGCGTTTGAGTATGTTTATGATGTTTTAAGTGATATCGCCGATAGGAGCCAAGCTCCGCAAGTATAGGAGATCCGCAAAACCACTCTCCAACCACATTATTTAATTTAGAGCTTTTAAATAGTGTCCCATGCGCTGCATCATGCATTAGTATAGCAAGACCAAGTTGTCTCGAACCGATGATAATAAGTGCTAAGAAAAAAGTCGCCGTATTCGGGAAAATTGAGTAAATAACTAGCGCCATTGCCATAATTGCGTAACAGTGCATAACTAAACAGAACCCCATCCAGTCAGACCGCTCTGACAAGTGAGCGACCTCCTCCCGCGAAAAAAAGTTAGCGTTGCTATCCATAAGAAATTACTCGCCCCCGATCATAGAGTACCGAAAAGTACAAGCTGTAAATGCTATTTTGTCATAGTATCATTAATCAGCATGCTAAAATCAGTATAGAGGAAACTTTAAAATGACTGCAGTAAATTTTAACTACATGTCAGAGAGTTCGTTTAGCTCGCTATTTCGTAACGGTAAAGTCTTAACCAGACGCGATGTTAACGGCAGTGATGCGGGTTCTGAGGGTATAGATCTAACTAGTTACGAAATGAAGCTGACTGATGCTCGAAAGTGTGCGAATACAAACCCGTTAAGCCTACATTCCAACGGTTTTGAGTTACTGCCCAGAAAATCGCAAGATCCTATGACTGACTTTTTTGATAGTGAACGTGTAGTAAAGTACTACTATCCCGAGTGTGCCGAAATTATAAAAGAGTGTACTGGCGCTGATCAGGTGTTTATGTTTGACCATAATATTCGTTCTGCTAGTGGCAAAAAAACAAATACAAAGTTATCTGGTGGACAGCAAGTACAAGGCCCGGCACATGTCGTACACGGCGACTACACTCTAACAAGTGCGCCTGACAGAATAACGCAGCTATCCAATCCACCCGGTAAAAACGATACGCTAAAAAGTGTATTAGGCGATTCTAGTAGTTTGCTTCAAAAGGATATGGTTGCAGATGTACTTGAAACTGGTCGATTTGCAATCATCAACCTTTGGAGAAATATAACTTCAGAGCCAGTAGAAACAAATCCAGTCGCACTTTGCGACGCAGCCACTGTCTCAACACAAGATCTAGTGGTGTTTGAGATACATTATAACGACCGAGTAGGTGAGAATTATTTTGCAAAGCATAATGATAAACATAAGTGGTACTACTATCCTGAGATGACGAACGATGAAGCGCTGCTTATAAAGCAATGGGATAGTAAAGGTGGATTTGCATCGACAAATGGGAAATCAGCTGACTCTGAACTCAGTAATCAGCCTTCTACATTTAGTTTTCACAGCGCGTTTAACAATACACATGCTAGAGCTAATGCGCCCGACAGATGGAGTATAGAAGTTCGAAGTGTAGTAGTTTATTAGCTACGAGCACCCTACTCCACCGTAACAGACTTAGCTAGATTTCTGGGCTGATCAATATCGGAGCCTTTTAATACAGCAACGTGATAAGCTAGTATTTGTAACGCAATGTTATAAATAATTGGGGACGTATATAAGCTGCCTGAGGGAATTGAAATTGTCCTTTGGCTCTCTCCAGCCACTGTAGCTAGGTCTTCACCAAAACGGTATACATTGCCACCTCGGGCCTTCACTTCTTCCAGATTAGATTCGATCTTTTGTTTTAAGTCATCATTAGCCACGATAGCTATTACCGGCATCTTATCATCTACCAAGGCTAAGGGGCCGTGTTTCAACTCGCCTCCAGGATATGCTTCAGCGTGGATATAAGAGATCTCCTTTAATTTTAGGGCACCTTCTAAGGCTATCGGGTACATGATCCCTCTGCCTAGGTACAAACAATCACTCATTGCAGAAAAATTTGCTGCGACGTGAGATATCTCATCGTTTAGTGCTAAAACTTTATTAATCATCGCTGGCGTAGATTCTAATTCTTTAACCACCTCACGCTCTACTACTTGAGACTTCTTCGACCTTTTGGCTATCAGTACCACTAACATCAGCATCACTACTAACTGTGTAGTAAATGCCTTAGTTGAGGCAACACCGATCTCTGGACCAGCACGAGTCAGTATCGCGCAATCTGCTGCTCTCACTATTGAGCTTTGGGCAACATTACAAATTGCCAAGCTTGCGACATAAGAAAACTCCTTGGCATACCGCAGCGCGGCCAGCGTATCAGCTGTTTCCCCAGACTGAGATACAGCAACGAATAGTTCATTTTTACCTACAATCGGTTTCTTGTAACGATACTCGCTTGCCACTTCGACACGGCAAGGAATACCAATGATCTGCTCCACCCAATACTTCATTATCAATGCCGCATGATAGCTCGTACCACAAGCAATCACTGTGACTGCTTCAATATCTTTGATCGACTCTAGTATCTTTTTCTCGAAGCCCGCCTCCAAAATAGAGCCAGATTCGATTCTTCCCTCTAATGTCTCTGCGACAGCACTCGACTGTTCAAGAATCTCTTTCAACATGAAGTGCTTATAGCCGCCTTTGTCTGCTGCCTCAGACGAGAGGTTTGACAAGGTTTCAGGCCGAGTAACTCGGCGACCATCTGAATCATAAATATCCACTGCATCACGAGTAACTTCAGCGATGTCGCCTTCCTCCAGAAAAACAAATCGTTGCGTGACTGGTAGAAGAGCGTATATGTCTGATGCGACAAAATTCTCTCGCACACCCAAGCCTATGACTATAGGACTACCTTTCCTAGCTACGACGATCCGATCAGGTTGCGCTACACTAACTACCGCCAAGGCGTACGCTCCTTGAAGCACACGAATCGATTCTGAAACAGCTGTAATAAGACACTCTTTCTCTTTCAGGTGAGAATGAACTTGGTTAGCGATTACCTCGGAGTCGGTGTCAGAATTGAACGAATAACCATTACTTATCTGCTCAGTACGGAGAGCCTCATGATTTTCGATGATACCATTATGTACAATCACAACTTTATCATCACATACGTGCGGATGAGCGTTTTGAACGGTAGGCTTACCATGAGTGGCCCAGCGAGTATGGGCGATACCAACCCCCCCCGAATAATTCAACTCCTTTAGCGCCTCAGCTAACTCGTGCACCTTACCCGCTACTCTATGATGCCTTAGACTGTTCTCAGCGCTTATAACTGCTAACCCAGCCGAGTCGTACCCCCGGTACTCTAACCTCTTTAGTCCTTCTAATAATATCGGTGCCACATCGCGTTGGGCGGTTGCTCCTACGATTCCACACATATGCTATATCACCATCCTAAACAAGTACTGCTCCACTCTAGACAACGATAAATATGACCTAGTTCGCTGATAAGGGGAAGCGGTAAAATATATCAAACAGATTAAAAAGATGGTCGGGGCGAGAAGATTCGAACTTCCGACCCCCTCAACCCCATTGAGGTGCGCTACCAGGCTGCGCTACGCCCCGACATGACTTTTTAAACGTTTAAATTTTTTGGTTAGAGGATTCTAACTTAATTTTTCAACAGGGCTAAAACTTCTTCAAGCTCTAATCGGAGCTGTTTCACTATCTGCTGACTGACACTCGAGTCTGCTTTGACCTCGTCACCAGACAACTTTTGACGAGCTCCACCGATAGTAAAGCCATCCTCATAGAGTAAGCTTCTAATCTGCCTTATGAGAATTACTTCCTGTCGTTGATAGTACCTTCTATTCCCTCTTCTTTTAACAGGCTTAAGTTGAGGAAATTCCTGCTCCCAATATCGCAAGACATGCGGTTTTACCGCGCAGAGTTCGCTTACTTCTCCGATCGTAAAATACCGCTTCCCGGGTATTACAGGCAGTTCGTTATTGTTCGATGGTTCCAGCATATGATGACACTCGTGCTTTAAGCTTCTGGCCTGGTCTAAATGTAACTACTCTACGCGCGGAAATTGGTATTTCTTCGCCCGTTTTTGGATTTCTGCCTGGTCTTTGTTTTTTGTCTCTTAAATCGAAGTTTCCAAAACCAGATAACTTCACTTGATTCCCAGCCTCTAGGCTCTTACGCGCTTCTTCAAAAAATGCTTCAACTAACTCCTTAGCCTCTCTTTTATTAAGGCCAAGATCCTCAAACAATTTTTCCGCCATATCACCTTTTGTCAGAGTCATTGATTTATTCTCTCAATACACCACCAAGCTGCTTTTCGATCGCCAATAGAATAATTCTACACGCGTTTTCAATCTCTAAGTCCGTAAGAGTGCGCGAATTATTCCGAAAAATCAAGCTCAATGTGATACTTTTTTTCCGAGAATCAATACCTTGCCCTTGATATACGTCAAGTAACTGTAAGTCATGCAGAATATCGTCGCCATTCGCCCAAACGACATCTAAGAGGCTCTGCGCCTCTAATTCGACGTCAAGTACGATATTAATGTCTCTCCTTATACTTGGGTATCTAGATACGGGAACATATCGTTTATCCTTCTGGGCACCCAATCGTTCAATAGATATTTCAAAGGCATATACGCGCTTTTCTATACCAATGGCATCTAAAAGCGTCGGCGACAAGGCTCCCACAAAGCCTTTTAAATCAGATCCTACGTATATTTCAGCAGTTCGTGTAGGGTGGAATCCTTTAGGAGAGTTTGCTTTAAATCTTACCTCTGTCAGTCCTAGTTCGGCTAATAATACTTCCACATCGTGTTTTATATCGTAAAAATCTAACTCACGTCGTCCACTTATCCAACTAGAGTCAGTAGACAAACCACATCGAATACCGGCTACATACTTCTCTTCAACTACTCCCTCAGAGCTACTGCGATAAACTCTCCCTATCTCAAAAACTTGGACAGTACTGCGCTGGCGATTAAGGTTATAAATCGACACATCTAAGAGGCCCGGCAGTATAGAAGGCCTCATGATTTCCATTTCATTTGAAATCGGATTCACTAATTTCAGCAGTTGTCCCTCATCTGAAAAGTCTTTACATTTGTCACTAGAAATAAAGCTATAAGTGATTGCTTCACTGTAACCTTTTTTAGCTAGCAACTTCCTAGCTGCACGCTCACATAAGGAATCTAGATCAAGTAAGCCAGGTTCTAGCCTGCCCACAGGACTCCGAGAAGGAATATTGTCGTACCCTTCCAACCGGGCGACCTCTTCTACTAAATCCGCTTCTTCTCGTAGATCAAATCGGAAAGAGGGTGGAGTCACTAGCCAGTTATCCCCTTCAACGCGTACTTGAATTTCTAGGGCCTCCAAAAGCTTTATAATCCTTTCGGGAGAAACAGTGATACCAACAAGTCGATTCACTGATGCAGGGGAGAAATTGATTATCGGTGCCTTATAACAATTCTCCTCACTGACCGCACAAGTCAAAGGTCCCGGATCACCGCCGCAAATTTCTACTATCATAGCGGTGGCTCGATCTATAGCGCGTCGCTGCCTGAGTGGATCTACGCCTCGCTCAAACCGTATCGAGGCATCAGTGCGCATACGATACTTTCGGGCAACCCCCGACAGTGAGATTGGATCAAAAAATGCACTTTCTAAAAAGATATCCGTAGTCTGGTCGGTTACAGAAGAATTTAATCCGCCCATTACTCCGGCCAGTGCAATTGGTCCGTCGTTATCCGCAATTATTAATGAGCCTTCTTCCAGAGTTAATTCGTTCCCATCAAGCAGAAGAATAACTTCACCGCTCGAACTTTCTCGGACTTGTACCGTTCCATTAATTTGATTGTCATCAAAGGCGTGCATTGGTTGACCTAATTCAAGCATGACAAAATTAGTAACATCCACAACCGAGTTGATTGGTCTTACGCCCGCTCTCCTTAGACACTCGCTGACATCTATTGGAGTTTTAGCCTGAAGGTTAACACCTTTGATGATTCTCCCTACATAATTTTGGCATCCACTGTCCGACAGTATTTCCACGTGGCGCGCTTGCGACGAAGCGTCAGCAATTTCGGGGATATCAAAACCTTTGAGCGTACCACCTGTCATCGCCGACAAATCTCGCGCTACCCCTATTAAGGAAAAGCAATCACCGCGATTTGGAGTTATATCAATATCAAATATATTGTCATCTAGACCTAAAACTTCAAATAATTCATCACCCGCCGATAGATGTTCTGGGAAGTCTAAAATACCGTCACTATCTTCACCGAGGCCTAACTCACTGGCTGAGCAAAGCATACCATTCGACTCAACACCACGAATCACAGTCTTATTTATAGTCTTATTCCCTGGCAGTAACGCCCCAGGCATGGCTAAAGCGGTATTCATTCCAGCACGCACATTTTCGGCCCCGCACACTATTTGTAAGCTAGCCTTCCCGTCGGAAACTGAACAAATTGATAGCTTTTCAGCATCCGGGTGACATTTTACCTCTTCCACTTTACCAACAATCACACCTGGCAGGGGGCCACACACTTGAGTCACAGAGTCAACTTCAAGTCCACACAAAGTGAGGGAGTCCTCTAATTGCCTCGAATCGAGTTCGACATCGATTCGAGTCCTTAACCATTTTTCACTAAGTTTCATTTTTGGCTAACTACCGACCAAACTGATTGATGAATTCGAGGTCGTTTTCAAAAAACAATCGCAAATCTGATATGCCGTATTTTAGCATTGCTAGTCTTTCTACACCCATTCCAAAGGCAAACCCGCTGTTTTCACGGGGATCAATACCAACATTTGATAGAACTCTAGGATGCACCATACCGCAACCAAGTACCTCCAGCCACCCGGTGATTCCATATTCAGAATTAATCTTGATATCGACCTCCATGGAAGGCTCGGTAAATGGGAAATACGAAGGTCGATATCTTATCGCAAGACCATCATGCTCGAAGAAACTTTGTAAAAATTTATCTAGTAAACCTTTTAACTCAGACATCGTTACTCCATCCCCCAACCACAGTCCTTCTACTTGATGAAACATAGGAGTATGCGTTTGGTCATAGTCACAACGATAAACTCGACCCGGAGATATAATCCTTAATGGCGCACCTCTCTCCGACATCACTCTAATTTGAACTGGAGAGGTGTGTGTCCTCAGAAGCAAGCCATTTTTCAGATAGAAAGTATCATGCATGGCCCTAGCAGGATGATACTCTGGAATATTAAGTGCATTAAAATTATGATGCTCATCCTCCACCTCTGGCCCTCTCTCTAGCGAGAATCCCATATGGAGAAATAGATCTTCTATTCTTTGCTGCACTATACTGACTGGATGCAAAGAACCTTGCGTCGATCCTCTGCCCGGAAGAGTGACATCTATAGATTCTTTTTCTAAATTGATATCCGCGATATTTTTTTCTAGTTCTACTTTCTTCGCATTTAACAAATTTTGAAGTTCTTTTTTTGCTGCGTTGATGACCTGTCCTGCCGCAGGCTTTTCTTCAGGCGGCAGTTTGCCTAATGACTTCAATAAAGATGTTAATTCGCCTTTCTTTCCGAGGTAATGAATTCGAATTTCATCTAACTCGGTTAGGACAGAAGACGCAGCTATTCTAGCGCTTGCCTCTCGTAATATATAACTGACGGCGCTCATTAATACTAGGTCAAGAAGATTCGCGGCTTTTCGGACAAAGCCTCGCCGGTCAAGCCGCTAGGGCTACCTTGGACTTTTCTGCAAGTGCCTCAAATGCGGACGGATCGTTTACCGCAAGGTCAGCCAACACTTTTCGGTCAATCTCAATATCTGCCTTCATAAGCCCATTAATAAATCGAGAGTAACTTAAGCCGCACTGCCTAGCTGCAGCATTTATTCTTACTATCCATAGTGCTCGGAAGACTCGCTTCTTTTGCTTCCTATCTCGGTACGCATATTGACCCGCCTTAATTACTGCCTGCTTGGCTACTCGGTAAACATTTTTTCGTCTACCACTATAACCTTTCGCTAAACGAATAACTTTCTTGTGCCGCGCATGTGCCTGTACGCCTCGTTTGACTCGTGCCATATCATCTAATCCTTAAATATCAAATGCCAGGAATCATCTGGCGAATAGTTGCTTCGTCTGCCGGGGCTATTAACGCACCACTTCTTAGTTGTCGTTTTCGCTTAGGACTTTTTTTAGTCAAAATATGACTACGAAAGGACTGCGCCCTTTTTATTTTTCCTGTTCCAGTCCGGCTAAATCTTTTAGCAGCACCACGATTAGTTTTTAACTTCGGCAATTTATCTCTCCAATTAGTTGTTTATGCCTTTTTGGGCGCTATTACCATTACCATTTGTCTTCCTTCCAATTTTGGAAATTGCTCCACAACCCCAAGCTGGCTAAGATCAGTCTCGATCCTCTTAAGCATCAGCTCACCAAGTTCCTGATGTGCCATTTCTCTCCCTCGAAACCTTAAGGTCACCTTCGCTTTATCGCCTTGTTCTAAAAACCGCCTCAAACTCCGAAGCTTAATTTCATAGTCTCCACTATCGGTCGCCGGACGGAACTTGATTTCTTTTACTTGCACCTGCTTTTGTTTTTTCTTAGCAGCATGCCGTTTCTTATTTGCATCAAATAAGAACTTCCCGAAATCCATAACCCTACATACAGGTGGTTCAGCGGTTGGAACGATCTCTACAAGATCTAAGCCACTCACCTTTGCCTCATTTCTCGCCTCTTCTATAGAGACGACCCCTTTGTTGTTCCCATCAGCAGCAATCAGTCTAACTTTACTCGCACTGATGTCGTCATTGGCTCTATTCTTTTTGTCAGCAGCTATACCTTAGCCCTCCCTTTGTTTTCGGCATCGAAGCTCGATAGCCTGATTCAACCGATTCTCAAACTCTTCTAGACTCATAGATCCTAAGTCGTCTCCATCCAACGCTCTTACCGATATAGTACTACTTTCTAACTCACGCTGGCCTACTACAAGTAAAAATGGCACTTTTTGTAAAGTATGCTCGCGGATTTTAAGCCCGATCTTCTCGTTTCTCAAGTCCGAATCGATCCTAAACCCATGTTTTTTCAAGCTTTCGGACACTTCTAACGCGTAATCGGCATATTTGTCCGTAATATTCATCACCACCGCTTGCACCGGAGAGAGCCATGGTGGCAATTTCCCAGCATGCTCTTCAACCAAAACACCTATGAATCTTTCCAAGGAACCCAATATAGCCCTGTGAATCATTACTGGAACTCTGCGACGGCCGTCCTCAGCCACAAAAGTAGCCCCGAGACGGTCTGGCATTGAAAAATCAACTTGTACTGTACCACATTGCCATACGCGACCTATAGAGTCTTTTAATGAAAACTCTATCTTAGGGCCGTAAAATGCGCCCTCACCGGGCTGAACCGCGAAGTCTAATCCTTTCCGTTTTAGCGCAGTGGCAAGTGCATCTTCCGACTTATCCCATAACTCGTCACTCCCTACCCTCTTCTCTGGACGCAGCGACAATGCGACCGCAATATCGTCGAAACCAAAGTCTGCATAAACTTTGAAGGTTAGGTCTATGAGTATGCCCACCTCACGCTGGAGATCCTCTTCATCGCAAAAAATATGAGCGTCATCTTGGGTGAATCGCCTGGCTCGGAGCAGGCCATGTAATGTTCCTGAGGGCTCATTACGATGTACTACCCCAAATTCAGCCACCCGATATGGCAGATCCCTGTAGCTTCGTAATTTATTATTAAAAATTTGCACATGGCCTGGGCAATTCATTGGCTTTATGGCGTACTCGCGCCGATCAGATTGCGTCGCGAAAATCATGTCGCCAAATTTATCCCAATGTCCCGATCTTTCCCATAGGGTCTTATCTAATACTTGAGGCGTATCGACCTCATCATATCCAGCAAAACAAGCTTCTCTCACATGATTTTTGACAGTTCTGAAAAGTTTCCAACCTTTATCATGCCAAAACACCATTCCTGGGGCCTCTTCTTGAAAGTGAAAAAGATCAAGTTGGGGGCCAATTTTCCGATGGTTTCTTTTCTCCGCCTCCTCGAGTTGATGAAGATGGAGTTTTAAGTCTTTTTTACTGCCCCACGCAGTACCATAGATCCGTTGAAGCATTTCATTATTAGAGTCGCCGCGCCAATATGCACCTGCCACTTTTGTTAATTTAAACGCATTTAAGTGTCTAGTGTTCGTTACATGAGGCCCGCGACACATGTCGATGTATTCCTGGTGCTCGTATAGCGCGATGACTTCCCCATCGGGGATGCCTCTTACAAGCATTTGCTTATAGGGCTCCTGTCGGTTCTCAAATACGGCCGCAGCCTCAGCCCGCTCAACTACCTTTCGCTTCACCGTATAGTTTTGTTTTGCAAGCTCTGCCATTCGTCTCTCGACTTTGATCAAATCATCCTCACCCAAAGAGTCTTCCAACAAAACATCGTAATAAAATCCATGCTCTATCACAGGACCTATGGCAAGCTTTATTTCAGGATACAACTGCTTTAAGGCGTGTGCGAGAAGGTGGGCACATGAATGCCGGACGATCTCAAGACCTTCTTGATCTTTGACGGTTAAAATCTCTACTCGCGCATCATCGACTATCAATTCGGAGGCATCAACCAACCTGCCGTCTATACGGCCAGCCACAGTAGCTTTCGCCAGCCCAGAGCCTATATCGGCAGCTAATTCTTCGACAGTCACGGGGCTATCAAATGAACGAATCGAATTATCTGGTAGAGTCACAGAGGGCATAGTATTTAAACTCGTAGATTTAATACGTAATCTGAAAAAGTATTTGTGGTAGGCGCGATTGGATTCGAACCAACGACCCCCACCATGTCAAGGTGGTGCTCTAACCAACTGAGCTACGCGCCTATTGTAACAAAAAATAGCTGACAGTCACATCCGCCAACTGCAGCCCACTACCTTTCCCGAGGGCGCAAGCATACACAATTTAGACTGATATCGCCACAATAAAGCGACTAGCTTTGTACCTCTGGTTCTACTATCTGCTGATGCTCCCTTGCTAGCAGGACATAAAATCCGGGCACAACAAATAATGTAAATATTGTGCCGATTCCGAGACCAGTCGAAATAACTAGTCCTATATGAAAACGACTTACTGCGCCTGGGCCAGTCGCTAATAGTAAAGGCACCATAGCGACCACCATTGAAATTGTCGTCATAAGGATAGGACGGAGTCTGATACGTGCAGCCTCCTCTACAGCTTCTCTTTTGCCTAATCCACGAACTCTTTGTAATTGATTAGCAAACTCGACAATCAGGATCCCGTTTTTCGTAATCAAACCGATTAAGGTAATTAAACCTACTTGAGTATAAATGTTCGACGTCGCATAGCCCAATGAGACAAACACTAAAGCGCCGGCGATCGACATTGGCACAGACATCAAAATAATCAATGGATCGCGCCAACTCTCAAATTGTGCGGCGAGCACTAGATAAATTATCACCAACGCCACAAAAAAAGTTACGACTAGTGCGTTCCCCTGCTGCGAGTACTGTCTAGATTCACCAGCATAATCCCAAGTAAATTCTTTAGGGAGCACCTCTGTCGCTACTTCCTCAAGATATTCGATTGCATCTCCCATTGCCACACCTGAAGCGGGTACTCCTTGTAAGGTGATGGCATTTCTTTGCTGAAACTGAAGTCTTTCGCTCGGCTCAATTATATCTCTAAAGGAAGCAACTGAAGATAAGGGAACCAAGTCACCAGACGAAGTACGTACATGGTAATCAGCCAGCATCTCGCTATTAGCTCTGTATAGATTCTCGACCTGAGGGATAACCTTATAACTACGGCCTTGTAGATTAAACCAATTAATATGATTCCCACCCAATAGTGTGGCCAAATCTGTCCCTAGAGATTCCATCTCGATTCCCAAAATACCAGCCCTATCGCGATCAATATCGATGATAGTCTGAGGACGATTGAACTCTACGGACTTCTGCAGGAACATAAATTTCCCACTCTGCATAGCCCGCGACAAAATTTCCTCCGTAGCAAGATTTAATTCTAAATCATCAAATGGTGCCATCAAAACAAATTGGATGGGTAATCCTCTTCCTGGCGAAGGGAGACTAGGCCTTGGAAAGGCCGAAACCTGGAACCCTGTCACACCAAAAAGTTTACCTTGAAGCTCGCCTTGTATATCCCACTGAGGTCGATCACGCTCGTGCGCCTGACTCATTTTAAACCCACCAAAGACGACGTTTCGAGAGTTATTAAAGCCTAAGATCATAAAACTCTCTTTGTACTCAGAGATACTATCGAAAATACCTATTATTTTCCGAGCATTCTTTTCAGAGTAGTTAACATTAGCAACCTGAGGACCGGTAGCCTGTAAAAAAATTATACTCTGATCCTCTACAGGGGCTAGCTCAGTTTGACTCATTGCAAACATCACATAAATACTCACCAAGGTCGCGATCCCAAAAATAACTATGACCGACACATAATCTAAACAGCTGTGTAAAACCTTGCGGTAACGATCTGAAAGTCTTGTAAAAAAGACTTCTACCGCACTCTCAAATGGTCCTGGCTTTCCACCAGTAAATATCCGAGAGCACAGCATCGGCGAGAGCGTTAAAGCGATAGTCCCAGAAATGATTACGGCGCCAGCAAGTGCAAAAGCAAACTCAGTAAATAAGGTACCTACTAATCCACCCATAAAGCCAATCGGAGCGTACACAGCAACTAAGGTCGTTGTCATAGCTATAATCGGCATCGTCAATTGGCGCGCGCCTAAAATGGACGCCTCCAACGGAGTTTTCCCCTTTTCAATGTGCCTGTGTATATTTTCCGCTACAACGATCGCGTCATCCACAACTAATCCAATTGCTAATACCATCGCGAGTAATGTTAGGAGGTTTATAGAAAACCCCATTAATAGCATAAGGAATGCACCTCCCACTAGCGAGAGAGGTAGCGCGATCGCGGGAATAATCGCCGCCCGAACTGAACCGAGGGTTACCAAGATAACGGTCAGGACAATGAGTACCGCTTCAGCTAATGTTGTAAAAACCTCATTTATAGATTCTTCTATAAACTCACCAGCGTTATAAGGGATAAAAGCATACATACCATTAGGCATCTGATCTTTAATTAGCTCCAACTCATCTGTAACCCTCTCTGCAACCAACAACGGGTTGGCTCCAGGCACCGGATTAACTCCAACGAAAACTGCCGTCTGACCGTTGTACCAAGCGGTAGACTCGTAATCCTCAGCTCCAAGCTGAACTCTTGCTACATCGGATAATCGGACTAATGCATCTTCTTCCTCACGAATCACCATATCCGAGAACTCATCCGCGCTAGAGAGATCGGTTGTCGTACTAAGATCTATCGAAACTAATTCACCCTTAGTTTCGCCCACGCCCGAAAGGTAGTTGTTCGAGAGGAGAACTCTTCGAATATCCGCGGCAGTGACATTGAGTGCCGCCATCCGCGCCGGATCCATCCAAACTCGCATCGCATATGTCTTATGTCCGAACAGCACAGCTTTACCGACGCCCTCTAGTGCCTGAATTTGCGGTTGAACGACTCTTATTAAGTAGTCTGTCATCTCAGGCGGTGGCATGACGTCGCTATAGAAAGCTAAATACATGAGTGAGCGTCCATTCCCAGTTCTCGCACGGATCACGGGATCATTAGCCCTCTCGGGTAGTACATTCCGAACACTACCTACCTTTGCCTGTATCTCAGAAACAGCAGCATTAGGATCGTAATTCAGCTTCATATAGACTTCGATGACAGACACCCCCTGTTTGGAGGAAGATTTAATAAAATCAATACCGTCAGCTTCTGCAATTGCCTGCTGTAAAGGAGTAGTAATAAAGCCCTTCACTAGCTCTCCGTCCGCCCCTGGATAACTGGTGGTTATTGTAACTAGCGTGTTTTGCGTTTCTGGATACTGACGAAGTTCGAGTGACTGAATAGATCGAAGTCCAAGCACCAAAATGATCAAGCTGACTACCCAAGCCAGTACCGGTCTTCTGATAAACAAGTCAGTCAAATGCATTTCAAGGCTCAGTAGTCAGTTTCTGTTTCGGTAACAACAACTGACATTCCATTTCGTAACTTGTTTTGCCCCGTAGCAACTACTATATCCCCTTCAGAAACGCCTGAATCCAAACCCACAGCAGAGCCATTGATCTCACCTGCGGTCACTTGGCGACGCTCAACAAGAGATGAACCATCCTTAGATACCACCACAAAAACTATTTGACCAAAAGGACTGAAAGTGACTGCAGTGCGCGGAACTTTTAATACGGCCTTCTTCTCTCTTTGAATCGCCCATGTTTCGGCAAACATACCAGGCTTCAATTGACCGTCTTTATTTTCTAAAGATGCCCTAACTCTGACCGAACGAGATCCAATTTGTACATTAGGTTCAATTGTCACAATCTTCGCCTCGTAAATTTTCCCAGGAAAGGCTCTGACTTTAAATTCGACGGCCTGACCAATCTCCACTTGTCCGAGTTGACGCTCAGGGATCGCAAAATCTACATGTATCGGGCTTAGCATTTGCAGGGAAACAATTGGATCACCAGGCTCCATATATGTTCCTAAATTCACCAGGCGAATACCTAGCTCGCCCGAAAAAGGAGCATAAACAGTTTTACGATCGATAAAGGCTTGTTTCGCATCTACGAGAGCAGTAGCCTCGTCTTTTTCAGCCTTGGCATAATCAAAATCAGATTGTGAGATCTGCTGCTTTTCTAAAAGCTGTACAGCTCTTCGAAACTGAACTTCTTTTAAACTCAATGTTGCTATCAATCCACTTAGTTCTGCATCCTGGATGCCAGTATCGAGTGACAACAAGGTATCGCCCAAGTTCACTTGATCACCTGAGTTAAAATTGATGTTTACCACAGTACCTGGTAGCGGCGCGGTAACGTCTACTCCTTGTTCAGCCGCTATAGTACCTACAGCAAAAATCTTCTGTTGCCATTTATCTGCTGTGACCGCAGCAACCCGAACCGCAGCTGGGGGGCGAACCTGACTCAAGGTTCGCTCCATCTCAATTTTGTTTTTATATGCAATAGCACTCACAAGTAAAGTCATGCCCGCTAGCATCATCAAAATGATTTTTAGTCGTTTGCTCATAATCCTAGATTTTACCTTTTAGGTGCCTGGCTCGTAACAATTTTGCGCGAAGGGATAGCGAGATACTCCGCCTTAATAGATTCAATTTCATCGCGTATTCTACCAGCTTCTTCAAACTCGAGATCTCTGGCATGATCGTGCATGATAATCTCTAATGCATCTACTTTTTTGAGTATCTCAAGCTGCGTCAAACCGGCATAGGCGGCTTCGCGTTTTTTACGCAATTTATCCAATTCATTCTTACCTATGTCCCCAGAATACCCACTTTCCATAATATCCGATACTGGTTTCGCTATCCCTCTTGGGGTTACGCCGTGCTCTTCATTATAGGCTAGTTGTACCTCCCTCCTGCGTCCCATCTCATCCATTGCCCGCTTCATTGACCCTGTAATTTTATCTGCGTAGAGAATTGCGCGACCTTCGACATGACGAGCCGCGCGACCTACCGTTTGTATTAATGATCGATCGGATCTCAAAAATCCCTCTTTATCAGCGTCCAAGATAGCGACTAAGGACACCTCAGGTAAATCTAAACCTTCCCTTAGGAGGTTAATCCCAACTAGTACGTCAAATTCACCCAGTCGCAGATCTCTGAGAATTTCGGTTCTTTCAACTGTCCCAATATCAGAATGAAGATACCGCACGCGAACTCCATGCTCAGACATATACTCTGTTAGATCCTCCGACATCCGCTTAGTCAAGGTAGTGACCAAGACTCGTTCTTCTCGAGCCACACACTTGTTTATCTCAGACAACAAATCATCGACCTGGCTACCCGCAGGACGGATCTCGATTGGTGGATCTACCAAACCAGTTGGCCGAACAACTAATTCTACCACCTGCCCAGCGTGATCTTTTTCGTAAGTACTCGGTGTGGCTGAGACAAAAATCATTTGGGGAGCAAATTTCTCAAATTCTTCGAACTTCAGTGGTCGATTATCTAGCGCCGAAGGCAATCGAAACCCATAGTTGACCAGACTTTCCTTACGTGAGCGATCTCCTTTATACATGGCACCCAGCTGTGGAATGGTTACGTGACTTTCATCGATAACAAGTAAGGAATTTTTTGGCAGGTACTCAATAAGCGTCGCAGGAGCCTCACCAGGCTGGCGTCCTGACAAATGACGACTATAATTCTCTACACCACTGCAGTAACCGATCTCAGTCATCATTTCTAAATCAAACTTTGTTCTTTGCTCTAGCCTCTGAAATTCAACCAACTTATCTCGATTTTTGAGCTCGTCTAGTCGCTGTTTGAGCTCTATTTTAATCGTATCTATAGCTTTTAGTAGCGTACCTCGTTTAGTTACATAGTGTGATTTTGGGTATATCGTAAAACGAGGGATCTTCCGAATCACATGTCCTGTGAGCGGATCAAATTCGTAAAGAGATTCAATTTCTTCATCAAACAATTCTATTCGGATGGCGTTTTTCTCTGATTCAGCAGGAAAAACGTCAATCACATCTCCTTTTACTCGGAAAGTACCGCGCTCAAGCTCGACGTCGTTTCTTCGATACTGTATTTCGGCTAAGCGCTTCAAAATAAAACGCTGATTTATAATTGCGCCTCTCGCAAGGTGAAGAACCATAGCGTGATATTCTTCAGGTTCTCCCAACCCATAAATAGCGGAAACTGTAGCGACGATAATTGTATCCGGTCGCTCTAGCAAAGCTTTAGTGGCTGACAACCGCATCTGTTCAATGTGCGAGTTGATTGATGCGTCCTTTTCTATATAGGTGTCAGATGCTGGAACATATGCCTCAGGTTGGTAGTAGTCGTAGTAAGAAACGAAATACTCCACAGCGTTATTCGGGAAAAAATCTCGCATTTCGCCGTAAAGCTGTGCCGCTAAAGTTTTGTTAGGGGCCAATACCAGCGTGGGCCGCTGAACTTTCTCTATGGCATTCGCAATAGTAAAAGTTTTCCCTGACCCAGTCACTCCAAGCAAGGTCTGATGATAAAGTCCATCCTCAAGTCCACCAATAATGGCGTCAATAGCGTCAGGCTGTCCACCTGCGGGAGAAAAGTCAGAGACTAATTCGAACTTTCTTGCCATGATTGAATTACTTAATCTGATGAGAACAAATGACGGATAAATATAACAGGAACGCGTCGGTTTCGCAGGAATGAGAGAACCGGAAAGAAATCACGCTGGCTTACCATTCCTTATAGTACTGTTTAGCAGGGGAAATCAGTTTATTTAGTCAGCCTCCATAGACCCGAAGAGCCGTCGTCACTTATTAGAAAAATATTACCCGCAGCATCAATTTCAAAGTCTCGAATACGTCCAATCTTATTTTTAAAAATCACTTCCTCACTCGCGATCCTACCATCTACAAAAGCTAGTCTGATAAGACACCTGCCACTTAGACCGGACACCAACATATCTCCCTCCCAATCTGGGAAGATATTGCCTTTATAAAACTGAATGGTCCCAATCCCTATCGATGGAACCCACGTTATCAAGGGCATTTCAAACTCACTCGAAAAAGGAACGGTACCAATCCGAAATCCGCTGTACTCAGTGCCGCCCCAAGCAATTTTTTTCCAACCATAGTTCCCACTGTGTTTTACAACTCCAACAAAGTCGCCACCCCTAGGCCCGTGGTTTGAAAAATACACTTCGTTATCATGCGGCGATAATGCTATGCCTTGAGAGTTTCTCACACCTATTTGATATACTTCAGGTAACCAATTAGGACGAGTTGTTGAAGACGGATTATCGCTGGGTATAGTCCCGTCTAAATTTATACGGACTATACTCCCAGGATGCTTACGAGGATCTTGAGCGATCATACCAAGATCTCTCTCTCCGAAGCCTGCATATAAAAAATTATCTTTAATAAGTATACGGGAACCATAGTGTTTCTTGCCTTTCTGGCTAGGCGTGGCGATGAGCAAAGTCTCCAGGTCAACTATTCTATTATTAACCAGTCTGCCTCGAGCGATTGCTGAGCTAGAGTGTCGCTCCTTTTGCTTTTGGGACGCCGTCTTTTTCAAATCATGGCTATAGGTGAAATAAATATAGCCATCAGCAGTATGAGCATATACATCGAGGAGTCCCCCCTGATCGGATGCGCCTCCTCCTCCAAAGCGGATACTTTGAATACTGTGAGTTATCGAGGTTTTGTCACCGGTATCGACATTGACTTTAAGCAGTGCCCCATCTTTCTCAGTTATGAGCAGATGCGTGTCGTCTAAGAAAGTCATACCCCATGGATAATTTAAACCGTCACTTATCTTTTCAAGTTTAAACTCAGTCTCAGTAAACGGGTAGTCTCGGTAATCACTATAAGAATAATTAGCCTCCAACATTGACGAAAATATCAATGTACACAGCAACATATAACAATAATCTTTTGGCAGTAGCCTCGCTAACGTCTTAACCATATCGCTATGAATCTTTCTCGGCTGATTTTAAAAAATTTAGTATCTAATGAGACATGATAACTGTCAAAGACGTTTTACTTCTACTAAGTTATCAGAATAACTTGGCGCATGGCCAATGTCAGAAAATTCTTGTGAGCTGGTATGATTAGCAACACCTTTATTAAGTTGATCCCAGTATCCGAGGGTCGTCAACACTACACCCGCTGGAACATCCTCGGTCAAGGCAGCCAGAGCTAAATAAGATCCTCGCTTATTAAATACTTTCACTTTATCCCCCTCATTGATTTTTCTAACAGCAGCATCTACCTCATTAATAAGTAAGGATTGGGCGCCTTGGCTCTTAACTTTTTGCTCCATGTTGGCGTAACACGAGTTGAGGAATCCGTGACTCTTTGGTGAAATCAAGTTTAAAGGGAAGTCGTCCGCTAGTTCCGGGCTGCTAATGAGAGTCTCGCGGGGTGAAACAAAATCCGGAAGATTATCTAATTTTTCCCCACCTTGAAAGGCATCATACATTTGTCGAAATGTACCCACGACGAAATTACCATTATCTGCAATACTCGATTTGAACTCGCATTTCCCGGACGGGGTTGGAAAGTTCCCATCTCGATGAGGTGCCCGAACTTCTGCTGAACCTACATTTAAGCGAGCAAAGCCATGCTCACGTAGATAAGCGAGATCGATCCCTTCACAAACCGGAGAGTCCCAATCAACAAAATGTTCTAAGCATTCACTATCTGACCATTGAAACTCGTCATCATCGAATCCCATGCATTTAGCAAGTCTCCTAAAGATCTCTCGATTAGAAATAGCTTCCCCAGGGGGTTCTATACATTTGCTGTTATAAGTTAGATAGTTATGCCCCCAAGACAAAATGATATCTTCCATTTCAGCCCCCATCGCTGCAGGAAGCACAATATCGGCATAGCTTGCAGTATCGGTCATGAAATGGTCGGCTACAATCATAAATAGATCGTCCCGCATCAGGCCTTCGATCACTTTCTGCGAATCGGGTGCCTGAGATACTGGATTAGCATTCCAACACATCAATGAGTGAAGTTGCTTCTTGGAGGATCGCCCAGTCAGCACATCCCCTATTTTAAGATTACTAATAACTTGAGTTCCTTTCGGAATCCAGTCAGGCCTGCATATTTTATCAAAAAGATAAGGATGCTCCCAAAAGGGAAACAGAAAAATACCACCACCGACTTCGCGCCAAGCACCGGTCAAAGAAGGCAAACAACACACCGCGCGTATAGCCTGACCGCCACCATGATGCCTCTCTAGCCCCACCCCAATACGTATGGCAGCTGACTTCGTACTCGCATACTGTCTTGCAAGACCTCTTATATCGTCAGGCTGCAGCCCAGTCACTTCAGCTGTTTTTTCAGGAGTCCAGTTTTTTGCCCGCTGACTAAGCTCGTTATATCCAAGCGTGTGACTTTTAACGAAATCTTGATCTATTAAATTTTCTTCAATCAGAACATGTATCAGACCCATCGCCAATGCGCCGTCAGTACCGGCCTTGGGCGCAATGTGCCAATCGGCCTCTTTAGCTGTCCGCGACCGGTAAGGATCGATTACAACCACCTTAGCTCCTTTTTTCTGTGCCTTTTTAACGATATGCCAGTGGTGAATGTTTGTGCTAACGCTGTTACACGCCCAGAGAATTATAAACTTAGAGTACTGGAAACTTTCAGGATCCATACCGCCGCTGGGACCATAAGTCATAGCCCAAGCGGTCGCTGCTCCAGACCCGCACATCGTGCGTTCCATGACAGACGCACCAAGTCGGTTAAAAAATGCATCGCCGCCATTTATCCCGTGTACCAAGCCTTGGTGGCCGGCATAGCTATAAGGAGCAATCGCTTGCGCACCATGTTCTCTAATGATGTCGACCCAGCGGCTAGATATGTCATCTAGTGCATCAGACCAACTTATTCTTTCAAATGAACGAGTGCCTTTTTTCCCGACTCTTCTCATCGGATAGAGCAATCTATTCGGGTGATAGTGACGCTTCTCATAATCCTTTAATTTGACACAAAGACCTCCTTGAGTCATGGGATGCTCGGCGTTGCCTTTGACTGATAACAACTTCTTATCTTGGACTTCATAAACCATAGCGCACGTGTCGGGACAATCATGCGGACACGCACCTGCATAGTTAACGATTTTCGACATATTTGACACTCCCGTTATACATAACCAGCGACTCACTTTGAACACCATACTAGAAAAATTAAAAGGGTTTCAAATACTATGTGTACTCTAGTACAAATGCAGAATAAAACTAGTTTTTTAAAACAATTTTGAAATTTATATGCCAAGTAAGCCAAATGACCAATTGATTATCGACGCCTGTTTAGGCTACCATACGGCGCTATATAAGGTCTGCGGCGTGAGCCTCCCGTGAAGGCGGGATACGCTATACAATTCCTCGGTAGCTCAGTTGGTAGAGCGGGTGACTGTTAATCACTAGGTCGGCGGTTCGAGCCCGTCCCGAGGAGCCATTTTTCCATTCAATTTTTTTTGCTAGAGCAATCGTCCGGGATTCTAAATGTACCTAATCATATTCTTAGCTCGCAAACTAAAAGTATCCCCATTTATAGCTAGCCTGATTCTCATGGGAGTACTGACTATTTTGTTCGCTTCAACCAATTCTGAAGGCTGGCAACCTTTTCAGCAATCTGACTTTCTGCTCAAATGGATTGGCATTTGCGCAGCAACTATTGGATGGGTCTGGTTCATCGCAGGATTCTGGAAAGACGGCGAGTACCGCAAGCACTGGTTCAAGAAAGACTTCTGGCAGAAGTAATCAAAAAGCTTAATTTAAGCAGATATTCGTCCCCAGAACCCACCCCACTTCACCAGCGACGCCGGGAATTTCTCCCTGACAACTGACCAAACTTCCGCGTAACGATACCAGGGAAGTCCTGGATATAAATGGTGAATTAAATGTCGGCTTTGTCCGAGCATTAGCCAATGATTGGCTTTCGTCGTTTCGATAATGCCAGTGGCACCGACTGGATTCACTCGTTGTTCAACCCCATGAGGATGATGTATGTAAGCAAAAAGGTAGACTAAAGCAATTCGTGCCAATAAACACGGAACTACAAACGCAACAAGAAACTCATTGATAAAGCTCGAAGTAAAACCAATGACCAGTACGGAGATATAGATCAAAACTCCAACAGAAAATCTAACTCGCTCCGCAACAGGCCTTGTCGTCCAAGCCCCGACATAGTACCGAACCCATAGAACATCTAAAAACGCCCACCGTGCTACGCGGGTAAAGACTGAACCAATTAGAAATGGTACGTCGGGATCAGCGTCTGCCTCTCCCGTATGTTGATGATGTTGTAAGACATGTAGATAGCGATACAAGCTTGTGTTAAAGCCGGGTAACAACAATTGTGCAGACATGGTCCCCAGTGTCTCATTAATCCAATTCACTCTCGATAACGACCTATGCACAGCTTCGTGAAATGGGGTGAAACTAATGTAAATAAATATCGCATTCGCAACTATCACCAGCGGCCAGCTAATGGCACCTTGTAAATACATGTAGGTAGTCGCGCCAAACCCTACATAGAACACCACAAAAAGTAACGATGTTGGCAGGGATAATATCGGTACTTTGAAAACCTCCGCTAAGGCTGGCTCATTCCTAACCGCTTTAATAATTTTTCTCTGCTCTACAGCTTCCATGGGTAACTCTCCCCCATTTAAATATCGTCCAGTCACCATAATAAGTATGTGCTTATTAATTTACGACTTCAAGCGCCATTTACGAACGTGGATATTACAAAAAATCGAGCGCAATCAGCCGCCCGGTCCACCGCCATTCACGTAAATGATCTGTCCGGTAACAAAGCTAGAAGTATTTGAAGCGAGAACAGCAACCATATTGGCTATTTCCTCGGTCCTACCCAGTCGTTTCATCGGTATCGAGTCTTCATACTCTCGGGCTTTAGCTTCGCCCAGTTCATTAAACGCATTTCTCAGCATATCAGTTTCAATAAAACCTGGGGCTATCGCGTTAACGCGAATTCCGTGGGACGCTTCTTCCTTAGAAAGAACCTGCGTTAATGCTTCTAGTCCCGCTTTGGATACTGCATAAGGACCAAAATTAGGGGCTAATCTGCGAGTAACATTAGAGCTGATATTAATAATATTTCCAGATGCCTGTTTTCGCATATGTGGAATGACGGCCTTTACCATTCGAAAAGCACTACTCAAATTAGCGTCCATAGTCGCATCCCAATCTTCTACTGTCTGATCAACCAGAAACTCCTTAGGAGGACTAATACCCGCATTGTTCACTAGCACGTCGATTTTCCCAAAAGCATCGAGCGCAGACTCAACTATTTTGCTAGGAGATGTTTTATCGCATGTGTCTGCCTTAAGTGCCACACCTTTTACTCCTGCAGAATTTATAGCCTCCAGAACTTCCTGTGCAGCGATCTCATTAGTTAAATAAGTAATCAGAACATCATAATTTTGGTTAGCGAATTCAATTGCGATGGCACGCCCAATACCTCGTGACCCACCTGTTACTACTATCGATTTATTCTTGCTCATCGTGTTTACTTAGCCCTTCGTTCTTAAATTAAGCCTCTGTTTCTATTCCCACCACGATCTCAATTAAACTAGGTCGGCCTGATCGTATAGATGAAGTCACGACCTCATTGATGTCATTGAGACGAGTGATTCTTTTACTTGCTATACCCATGCTAGTCGCCAATGCTTGGAAATCAATGGGTGGTTCGACTAAGTCCATGGCAATGAACTTACCGGTTTGAGCTGACTCATACTCTGGCTGAGAGCGCATAAAATTTTTCAGTATGTTGTATTCCGTATTATTGATTACGATAAATGTTACCGGTAATTTCTCATAGGCGGCTGTCCACAAGCACTGAGGCGAATACATCGCCGCACCGTCGCCTACGATCGAAACGACCGGTTCGCGCCCAAGCCCAAGAGAAAAGCCAATAGCTGCAGGCATGCCCCACCCTAAGGCTCCGCCTCGATTCATAGAGTACTGCCTAGAATGATCGTTATCTAGAAACTGTCTTAAATGCGTAGTAGTGGCTAGCGCCTCATCGACTATCGGAGTCTTACCAATAGCACGCGCAAGTTCACGAGCTACGGGCATAGGATGGAGAGGCTCTCGAACGGACAATTGATCCGCTCTCTTGTTCAACTCTCTTCTGACATCTGAGAATAGTTTTGAAGCCTTGACTCGCTCTAATCCATATTCATCTGATTTAGACTGAACTTCTTTTTGCAACAAGCCATTAAGCTCTCTCGCTGAGTATTCAATATCACCAACGAGTGACAATTTAGTAGCGTAACTCCTCCCCAAATCCCGACCATCCGAAGATAACTGGAAAAGATCACAGTTTTCTGGAAGAGCAGGCTTATCAGAATAAAGAACCGTGATGAACGACTTACCTCCAAAGGCTAAAACAGCGTCGAAATTAGACATCGTATTTCCAATGGCCTCCGTACTAGTCGGAAGATTACCTCTCCAGAGATAGTGACTAGTTGGATAGGGTATATGCGCTGGCCAGGACGAACCATAGACTGGTGCCGCCAAAAGCTCGGCCAAACTCACAACTTCTTTGTAAGCATCGTTTACAGAGATCTCGTCACCAGCAACTATTGCAACCTTACCTGGTTTATAAGCCGCTAGGTAAGACGCTAGTTCAGGCAGTCCATGCGCTACGGGCCTCCTATCAACATAAGACACATCTTGAATTTGAGCGTCACAAGACTCCTCCATAACATTCATAGGAAGAGACAAGAAGACCGCGCCAGATGGCGTCGCCTTTGAGTCTTGGAAGGCGCGATGAACTAGTACAGGGATCTGGTCAGGATTAGAAATTTCTGCAGCCCACTTACAAATCGGTCGAGCTATAGAGACGAGGTCGCCCTGCAACAAGGGATCATAAATTGCATGGCGTGTGTCTTGTTGACCAGCGGTGACTATTAACGGAGTACCAGAAGTCAAGGCATTCAATAGATTGCCAACACCATTCCCGAACCCCCCAGCGGTGTGTAAATTAACGACACCGGGTTTGCCGGAGGCCTGAGCATAACCATCCGCCATCGCTACCACACTGGCTTCTTGAAGCGCCCAAACATAATGCACCTTAGGGCGTGTAAGTAACGCGTCCATTAAAGGTAGCTCTGTTGTTCCTGGGTTTCCAAAAATAAATTCTGCCCCCTCACTTTCTAGAACGTCTAGAAATATTGAGGCTCCATTTTTCTTACCTTTAGACATGCTCATCACCTAAGTTTGAAACCGACTAGCTTGCTAAACTTTAAGTTTAATGCCTAGAATTTGTTTTAGGAACAAATAAAATTTAACTTGTAAAAATTCTAAGGGAAAAGGTGTGTAATGGCTTTAATAAGAAGAGCAACAAAAGATGACTTTCCCCAGATAATATCCTTACTGAAGAGTTTCCCAGATGACCCTGAAATCCCAGATATTAATTGGGATGATGCGCAAACAGTACTACCTGCCCTACTATCCGAAGAACACGGCTTAATTCTTGTCTCAGAGGATAACGGAGTATTGGCTGGTCTTGTAACTATGTCCTTTCCGATTGTGCTGAGATTTGGGGGCGAGTATGCACTTATTGAGGACTTTATAGTTGACGAACGATTTCGTGGTCGCGGCATTGGGAGTCCGCTCCTGAAAAGTGCCTTTGAGGAGGCGCGCGCCCGAGGTTGCCGCGAGTTACAGGTCAATGGTGCCTCGGAAATAGGAAAGCCAGTCTATATCAAAAATGGGTTACATGAAGCAGGGCAACATTTAAAAATATTTTTACGATAACGTTTTCAACTGAGTATGGAGTGATGCGCGGATGATAATTCATTGGTACGATTTTGTTGGGACGTTTGGCGTTATCCTGTGCTTAATTGCATACTTTCAACTCCAGACATCCCGATGGACTAGTTTTGATTTAGAATATTCTATATTAAATCTGCTCGGCTCACTTTTGATAGGATTAACCCTGCTATTCGACTTCAACTTGTCGGCGTTAATAATAGAAGTTTGCTGGATAGCTATTAGTATTTATGGGGTATGGAATTACTTCCAGAATAAAGCACAACAAACAAGCTCTTAAAAGTCTAAGGTTAAGTCTGTCTAAATTAGGCATTATTCGTAATCCATACTGATTGGTAGGCCTCAAGTCTCAACCTACGCTTTCCTATTTCGAACTTCTTATTCTGTATTAAATCCATCCATGACTCAGTATTAATGAGGTTGATCTCAGAAAGGTCGAGTATCACGTCATCCGACAACAAGTTGGTGATCGCGAAAATACTTTGCTTACGATCGCTACTTTGACGCCAAACTCCAAACAGATGGCTGCCTAGCTGCAGCGTAAACTGCGTAGCATTCGGATGGAAAGCAGCCTGTTGAGCTCGTAGTTTCAATAGTCTTTTGAGTTCCGAAAAAAGCAGACTTTCCTTCGAACCCGAATCTTCAAAACAATTTCTTACCCATTCCATCGAAAACTTTTCACGATTTATTCTTCTGTTGATACCTGATTTCTTTGCCCCCGGGGTATCGTTTCTAGAACCAAACAAATTGTTGATGTACAACGCCGGAACGCCTTCTAAACAGAACAATATGGTATGCGCCGCGATAAATCGTTCAATCTGGTATATGCCAGTCGGATCATCATCCGTCTTTTCAAGAGCACTAAAAAGCGTAATATTTGCCTCATAAATCGACTTTCTCTCGGTACTAACATGCCTCCATGTGAATAAGCTGCCATTAGCTTCTAGGCGATTAAGCAAGAGCGACCTCTGGGACTCGGTCAATATACCTTCCGTCGGTCGCATACCAAAACCATCATGGGAAGATAAGAAGTTGAGATAACTGGTACCCTCGAGTGCGGGAGGCATACTCATACTCCAACTTCTTAATGCTTCGGAGTCGGCAAATAAAAGACTATTTAAAATCAATGGCGGTAACGAAAAATTATAAATCCAATGTGCTTCATTTCCGTTCCCGAAATAACTTAAATTCTCATGATTAGGAAGATTTGTCTCGCTAACAAGTGTGATATCGGCATCATATAAGTCTGTAATAAATCTGATTAGTTTTATGATGGCATGAGTTTCTGGTAAGTTTAGGCACGAAGAACCATCGCACTTCCATAGATAGCCCACAGCATCAAGGCGTAGTATCCGGATCCCTTGGTCTACAATGCCCAAAATTATCCCTATGAATTGCTCCAAAACATCTGGATTTGAAAAGTCAAAATCAATTTGATCTTCACTGAATGTGCACCAGAGAAGCCTCTGTCCCCCTGGTGTATTTACCGGGCTCAGCACCGAGTGATCCCTAGGTCGGACAACCTTAGAGAGATCGAAATTTTCATCCGGCGAAAAAAAGTAGTCAGCTCCTGGTTTTTCCCCCACTAAAAATTGCTTAAACCACGTACTTTCGCGAGATCCATGATTTAAAACCACATCAGCCATAATTACTTTATTCTTGGATAAGCTCGCAATTTGGCTCCAATCTCCAAATTTGTCGTGGACGACTGTATGATCAATCACTGAAAAACCATCGTCACTAGATGATGGATAAAATGGAAGAATATGAATTGTATTTATCTCGTCTTCGATGTACTCACTAATAAATTCTGAAAGTGAGCCAAGCGGACTTTTCCCTTCAGCTTTTATACTGTCGGCATAAGTAATGAGAAGACACGTCTTTTCTGTCCATTTTGATTGATGGCTTTCACTACGATTAGATGGCCCTCCGCCGACTCGCTGCGCTAGCCTCTCGGCAAGATGCATCAATGTCTCAGGCTCGCGATATGTATATATAGACTCGAGCCTGTGATAGATGTCGCCTACAATACCCGAGTCAGTCATCGCTGCTCCTGATTATCTTCTTCAACTGCTTTGCGAAGCCGAAATGCGAGATCGGGAATTGCGGACAAGACGCGGGTCCAAGACGGTATAAAAGGCGTCTCCATGGGTGAAGAACTAAAGGCATCTCCCGCGATCATGATGTTTTCGCAAAACAGTTCGACCGCCCGCTCCTCGAAATCGATATCATAAGACAAGCCATTCATTTCAGCGTCAGTCTGATAAAATCGCACCATATCTAAAGCCATGCGATAGTAAGTCGCTTTTATCGTACGGAAGGTCTCTGCGCCAAAAGAATTACCTTGAGTAGCGAGTTTCCTTATCAGAACTTTGGTGATATCAACCGACATACGGGATAATCCGGCCCGTCTGTCACTCTCTGACAATTCTTGATGCTTATGGTCATATTTATCGGCAATGTCGACCTGGCAGATCCTACTACTCGCCTGATTTCTTTGCATTTCAGACAGGATCCCAACCTCTAAACCCCAATCAGACGGAATTCGCAATTCCGGGATCAACGATCTTTGAAAAGAAAATTCGCCCGCTAAGATGTAACGAAAGCTTTTCATAAAATCGAGATAGTCGTTCGGCCCTAAAACACGTTCTAGAGCCATCAATAAAGGTGTAACCAATAGTCGAGCCACACGACCGTTCATTTTTGAGGTCGCGACGCGCGAATAGTAACCTTTACAGAATTCGAACTGAAAATTTGGATTAGCAATCGGGTAAAAAAGTCTCGCGAGCAAGCTCCTTTCATAAGTTAAAATATCACAATCGTGTAAAGCAACAGCGCCCGCTTTTGCGCGTGCATGCACCAAACCGATGCAAAACCAAACATTGCGCCCCTTTCCAGGCGGAATGAGACCTAAGCCCTTTGCATCTAATTCGGCTTGGATAGCCTTGAGCCTAGGTCCGTCATTCCAGAGAAGCGAAAAGGGCTTATTAAGCTGTTTGAAAAACGAAAAAGCCCTCTCGTACTGACCACGGTCCGCTTTATCCAAGCCTATAACTACGTGATTTAGGTAGTCTACTTGGCTAATCTGGTCCACAATATTCTGCAGTGCAGGTCCCTCTAACTCTGAATAAAGACTCGGGAGAATCAGCTCCATCGGTCTATAACCTGAGAAAACTTTTAACTCTGCCTCCATGTCATCAATCGATTTAGTCCCAAAATCATGCAAAGTGGAAACAACTCCATTCTGGTGAAAGTCACCCATGAGATACTCCATAAGTATTATGTATTATCGAAAGTGCGCGTCGCGCAGCATCTAACCAACCCAAAGGGGCCGAGTGCTCTGCAATTACAAGATTATTAGGCGGATTCGCCAGTGCCAATTTTGATCCATCGGGTTTCGGAATAATACAGGCAATATCTGAGGCCTCAAGTAAAGCTGTATCATTATCGCTATCACCAAAACCGACGATCACTGTATCTTGTTGGTTACCAACAGTTGCTCTAAAGCCATTGCAATAATCCGCCTTGTCGTGGGCACCTGAAAGATTACAGACCCGACCTCCTCGATGTAGCGCGAGTCCAGCCCGCGAAACATCCTGGCAGAGCTCGGTATACTGAGACTCAGATCCTTCAAAAATTAATAATGATGAGTACTCGCGATTTAACGCTAGTGCTAATTTCTCAGCCGACAAACCCAAAATTGCCGCATGCTCCTTACTGCTTAAGTTCTCCAAAAAAATGCAATAGTTCTTATGATTAGATACTACAGAATGTTCCCACTCGTGGGCTAACTCAGATGGGGTAAACGTCTTATTGGCTTTTTTATCCGTTACATAAGGCCATCGATCTATCAACAGATCAGAGTTAATAAGAGCGGCTCCATTTTCGCAAATAAACGGTAGACACAACCCAAGCTCAACGCATAATTCGTCAATTTCGTTTGCAGTCTTACTGGAGTTTGGAATTAAATTGATACCATTCCGGATTAAGTCAAAAACTTCTGCGCTAATTGCATCGAAAGAAAAATCATCGTGCCCTATAAAAGTACCATCAAGATCGGTCATGAAAATAATATGCATCAGCTTTAGGCATCCGTTTGTTTATCCTCATGATGCAAATTTCGCGCCACTATCAAATTCGCACGACGTTGTGATAGATATTTAGTTCATATTTGAAAAGGAGTGGTCCGAGATGATTACTAAGGTCGGTCATTTCAAGACCGCAAAATGCGCACTATTCTTCTAATAGAGCCTTCATCAATCGCGGCCAACCCGTTTCCCAAAAACCCATAAATAGGGCGTCAGGCTACCTCTTCTAAAAATCTAAGAATAAAATTCGTGGTTTCCACGGGCTTCTCGACCTGCAACCAATGGGCGGCGTCCTCAATTAGCTCAAGAAACCTTAGATCTTCAAATGAGTTAGTAAACCGTTCACGCCAGTTAAGATCATACATCAAAACATCGTCGTCACATCCTGCAATAAAGGCTGCGGGCTGAGTGATTAGTTTACCCTCTAACTGAGCCGTTAAACTATTATGATTGGGCAAATTGCGATACCAATTAGTAGGCCCTCGAAAGCCATTTTTTCTAAACTGATCTACTTGATAGTCAAAGTCCTCTTGCGTAATCCAGGGCGGTAAAGTCTCGGGTTCGGGCAATACATCGAGCAAGCGTTTCGAACTAGGATGTTCTAACTGTGTCATCCAAGTACCAACTGGAGAATCGCCACCTAAACCATAAGACAGAATACGAAAGCTGCGTTCTAAATCTGCATTAAGCTCATCATCCGCCCTATGACTTTGGAAATACCGAATGTACCAAAACTTATCGTCAAAACCTTCCGGGTTAATCGTTTCATCGCCCGCTCTCCAAAATGGGACCGATAGGCCCATCACCGCTGAGCAAGTCGATTCGTAAAGCAAGGCAGTATTCCACGCAACGAGACATCCCCAATCGTGACCTATTAATTTAAACGAATCATAGCCCAAGGCTTCCCTTATCCCGTCAATATCGGCTGTCAGCTTCAAAATTGTATATTCAGAAACTTCTGGTGGGCTACTGCTACCACCGTAACCTCTTTGATCGGGAACCGCGACACAATAACCCGCAGTAACGAGTGGGTCGATCTGATGTCGCCATAAATACCACGATTGAGGCCATCCATGGAGGAGGATAACCAACGGTCCATCTCCCTCGACAACTACTCGCAGGGTGACACCGTTAGTCTCAATCATTTTAAAATTTCGTTTTTTCATACTTCCCTCACTAAACTGACTTACCAACACAATTGATTCCGCGCCGTATGCCATATCGTAAGCGCAGACCAATAACACAGCCAAGTTTTCACGTTTATTAGAGCATTGGACAAATTATCGTAAAAGTGCTCGTTTGGCGCGGATCGTTTCGATCTTCGCGTCGTGATAGAATAGTTTATTCTAAGTTATAGACGGATCACCATTTTAAAAGACCGACTGAACTCGCAGAATAAAATAGGGTAATAGCAATCAATTTTTATTACGGAGCTGCCGAATTTCATTTTCTAGGTCTCGAATGCGACGGTCTTTAGGATTGGACAACATGACACCTGCCATCTCGTCGCCCTTCATTACGTAACGACTTTCTCCAGGGGGAGACGCAATGATTTCTTCGCCAGCATCGCCCCAACTTCCCATGTACGGTAAGTCTTCGGGCGGGCCAGGTTGCACCCAATCCTTACAAAACTCTTTGTAGGGCCTTCCTCGAACCTTACGCTTTTCACGCTCTTCACAGCGCGCGCTAATAGAAGCAGTTTCGTCAAGAATTAGAGTCTCAGGGTCAATGATGACCTTGTAGATCTCTTCGGCAAGGGCAGTTGAGAGGATATTCTCTTCGACATCCTTGAGTACTTGGAAGGGATCTCGTTCTAATACATCACCATACCCTCCTCCAGCACCCTGGCAAATCATATAGATCTCTCCCTCTGCACACGGCTCAAAACTCATTGCAGCTTCTTGAACGACGTAATCAGCCTCAGGAATTTCTTGTGCATTCATCATCTCGACAATGTCTAGCTTGAGCGCATTAGGGTTCTCTTTGATTTCCTCAAAGATATTAATTCCTTTTACCTTTGCTAAAGGATAGGCTGGACACCCGTACCCGCCAAAGACACCGTAAACTGAAGGGTGCTTCGAACCACATTGACCGGTCATAAATCCCCAAAAAGAACTCGAGCGGACAGTTACCATCTGCTCATACCCTAGACCACCTCTATATTTCCCAAATCCAATTCGGTCTTTCGCGAGTTGTTGCCCAACCAATCGAACATATGGCAATTCTTCCTCAGCCAACTCTTGCTCGCCAGTATCAGCTACAGCACCAAATAAAGGCGACATAGCATTCTCTCCGTCATTATCCTCCCGCGCTCCCGTTCCATTGCCATTGATATCAGCACAAAAATTACCTGTGACTTCTCCATGCTGTGTAATACCGCCATAGATGAACGTGGCCGGTTGATTGTAGTGACTCGCAGATAACGCCGTGTAGCGTTTTGGAAGACAGAAATACAGCTTAGCGAATAAGGAAGCGGGAATACTCATCGCTCGAAACAGTGGTAACAGACTCATAGCGTTCGGGCTATCATTACTTGGATCAACAAGAGAATTTCGATTAGTTCGCATCTCTATAGGACTAAAGATAGCCTGATTAACCGGCAGGTCTGGCCAGACATAGAGGATCATATTAGTCGCGAGACAAGTCTTAAACGCTGAGATGTGAGTATTTATCGATCGGTTCGCCAGTTCAGGACACGCTCCGCGGAAATCAAAGACCATACGGTCGTCATCAATCGTTACCGCCATCGGCACTTTGGCAAGGAGTGGTTCTCTCAGGCTGTGATCTAACCAGGTATTAATACGTACTGTGCCGTCTGGTAATTCTTTAATTCGCCTACGAACTTCAGTTTCAGTATCCTCCAAAGTCTTACGCAGCGAACCAATAAGGGCTTCCTCGCCAAACTCTTCAACTACTGCCAAGATGCGCTCGCGCAGTCGGAGTGACGCATGTAGTTTTACCTTCATGTCTGCGTACTGCAATTTAGGATCACGCACCGAGTTTTGTAAGAAGTTTACAAGGTCTCGTTTCAATTCGAAGTTCTCCGCGCACCTAAAAGGCGACATTTTCAATCCCTCGTCGAAAGGAGACTCAGCAATAGACGGCAACCCTCCTGGCTCAATCGAACCATTTTCACCCTCGTGAATGATGGTCGCAATCCAACAAATCAACTTTCCCGAATAAAATACTGGGACAATCATACTTTGATCAGTATTGTGAACTCCGCCATAGCGAGAGTCATTATGAATGAAGCCGTCACCATCCTTGATGCCGACCGTAGATTCGTTTGTCCAGTATTTATTGATGAATTTAATAGGGTACTGGCAAACTGAGGCAAATACTCCAATTCCACTTGGAGCAATCTGCGCCATGTCGCCCGAAGATGTGAATACGGCGGTAACTAAATCGCCCCACTTAGCACCAGGAGCCACTCCCATCTTTTCCACCATATTAAAACCCTCTTCAAGCGCCGACTCTAAGCGCCCGCGGACTAAATTTATCCGTTGCGCATCAATACCAGCTTCAAGGGCGCGCGTCTCTTCTTCAGTCCGAGGCATTAATTTGTGATTCCTCACAATTTGCGGATCAGGACCGTAAAATAATTGATTATCGTCTACGAATTTTTCTAATATCTTTTTCTCTTCGATACTCAACTCGGTCGGATTCGATGTTACTTTCTTATCACTCATCTTACGTCTCCTGAATCTAGACGATTAAACCAAACGGCACCGTGATTACTACTGTGAAAATTCCAGCCTGGCTCAACCAAATAAGTTGTTGCCTCAGTAGTTACTAATGCTGGACCATTTATACTGGTACCCACTATTAAAGCTCTGTCATCATAGATTCTTGTTTCAACTGGCTTTGAGATACCTACGAAATGACAATCTCTTTTTCCAACAGGTTTGCCATCAAATTCTTTGTCGACCGGTAAAATGTGTGAAAAATCTACCTTTTCGACCGTCAGAAACGAGGCTACACGTATTGTATTGATCCTCACACCAGCCTCAGCGGCCTGACTGCCTTCCCCATATTGTTCGCCATAACGCTCGTGGAGCTTCCTGATCAAAGTAAGGACGTCGGACATAGTCTTAAACCGACGGATCGGACTGACTACCGGTGTTTCAACTCTTTGGTTGCCATAACGCATATCAAACTCTATGCGATATTGGATTTTAGATATGTCTACTCCCTGTCTGACAAGATCCTCCCTTCCGCGCAATTCTAACTCCTCTATCGCATCATTGAGTGTTTCGAAAGTGGTCAACAACGACTTCTTATTTGTGTCAAAAAGAACAGTGAACGTAGACATTTCGTGAATATGCAGCTGATCTACATTTCCTGCACCAAGCGCGGAGAAGACCGATGCAAATGGAGGCGCTAAGACTTTCCGAATATTCAAGGCATTTGCGATCCCGCAACAATGTAGCGGCCCATTGCCCCCATACGCTAACATAGTGAATTCATCTGGGGCGTAACCTCTGGAACGTAGTTCTGTGGCGACGCCATTTGCCATCTGTTGATCTACATTTTCCTTGATAAGTTTGGCAATCGAAATCGCGTCCCTTTTTAGTTCTTCACCAAGTTTCCCTAACAAAGCGTCTTCAGCTTTTCTAATATCAAGCTTGATCCGACCTTTCGCATAATTACTCGGATCAAGGTAGCCCAGTAACAAATCCGCATCGGTCACAGTTGGACGTACGCCACCTTTATCGTAACAAGCAGGCCCAGGTGCAGAACCAGCGCTCTCTGGGCCAATCTTCACTCGGTCATAGAGGCGGTCATAGCTCGCTATCGAACCACCGCCGGCACCAAGCGTCACGAGGTGGATCATGGGCACGCTCACTAGCCATCGATCGATTACAGGTTGAAAATCGTAGTGCTTTTCCTCTCCCTCAGTTACAACTCCAATATCAAAGCTTGTGCCTCCCATATCAGTCGCTATAACATTTCCTAGAGCACCATCTAACGCGAGATGCTCAGATGCTGCAATGCCAGAAACAGGCCCCGAATGAACAGTTTGAAGTGCGTCAGTAGAATTCAATTGAGCCATTCCACCCGAATTATGATTGATAAGCATAGGTTTTTCGTAGCCATTGGCTCTCAAATTTAACTCTAACGTACCTAAACCTTGGTACATGACTTTATGTAAAAAACCATCAATAATTGTGGACGTTGCTCTCGCATATTCGCCTTTTCGCCCGACTATTTGGTGAGACAGAAGCATAGGGACAGCACCTAAGAAGTAACTGGGATACTCTTCTTGATATATTTCTCTAATGCGAAGTTCATTAGACGGGTTGATCACACTATTAATCAAAACCACCACAATGCTTTCGGCCCCTTGATCTACTAAATCCCGTAGCTTATTTCGAACATCATCTTCATCCAACGGCAATAAAACAGAACCATCATACGCGCACCGTTCACTGACCGTTTTGATCATAGGAATAGGAACAATCGGTTCCGGTCTGGACGCTCGAGGAATATCATGTTTTTCCTCATACGACAGGCCATCCCCATGCCCTCTTCCTCTGGAGCACGGTACCGTACTCGCGAACCCTTCGGTTGTTAGCATACCAATACGTGGACCTTTTCTTTCGATTAGAGCATTCGTTCCCAAAGTTGTTGCGTATCTAACCGACTCAAGTTGAGAGAGCAATGTCGGTTTATCTACACCCAACTCGTTTATCGCTATATCAAGTGCATCATTGAATCCAAGTGCTAAATTGTGATGCGTAGTTAATGCCTTCGCTTGCACATAGTGCTCTCCCCAAGACACGAAACAATCAGTGAAGGTTCCGCCAATATCAACTGATATACGTTTGATCGTATTAGTCATTTGTATCTCACCCATGAGTGTGTACTTTTCTTTTAAAACGAGGACGATGAAGCGATTCAGGAGACGGTATGTCCCCCCCATTGTCACGAGCCCATTGAGCCGCCTTAATTTTCAGCGAGTCAATATCGAGTTCTATGTCTCGAGTCGGAGGATGGCCCGGGACGGTGTATTCAGTCTCCATCATGACCCCACAATTTGGACAATAATATTCTAAGAGCGCCGTCCAATTAGGGTCGGGAGAAAACGTATACTCATATTTTTGATTATCAATTAAAGGTTTGTGTATTTCAGTAGGATCTCGATCATATACCAGAAGACCTTCTTTATAGTTACCCCTCGCATCGCCCAAATCATGTCCACAACGCCTACAAATCCAGCGTTCAGTCTCTAGGTTTATCCCTAAGTACTCAGTTATATTTATTATCATCCGAAAGTCCTCAAAATCAATTTATATAGCGCTCAACAACAGGTCGTGATTAGCGCTAACCTGAAAGCTCCAACCAGCGTCGATACGGGCAGTGAAAAACTCGTGTTCTATGACACACAAACCTTCTCCTCGAGCCCCAGCAACTAATTGCCTATAGTTGTAAACTGGGACGGTCTTCTCAACCTCATTAATTATCAACAACCTCTCTCCCGAGGCCTGGGCATCAGATACATTCTTAAAAGACTCTTCTGCAAACTCGAGCCTCTTAGTCTCTTTTGTCGCCTTCAGTCTCAAAAGTGTATGAGTATTTGCGACTGAAGGAAGGCTATCCCCATGACTCCACTTATTTGTGATCTGTTTGGTCTTCATGTCCACCAGAGAAAACTCGAGACTACAGTCATTTATATCAACTCCTTCCGCAAACATATCCCGTTTCGCACGAAGTACCTGAGATTCGCAGTCTTGGCCGAGGCTCTCACCCGACACCTGCATCTGATAGGATTGAGATAGATTAGAGAACCCTACCCCATAAGCACTGAAAACTGCTGCCATGCCTGGGATAATGGCTTTTTTCAATCCTAAGGCAGACGCTACAGCGGTAAGAAGCATAGGCCCACCGCCCCCAAAACCTACTAGTGTCGAATCGCTAGAACAGCCTTGGTGTTCCCAGACTTTTTCAGCAACGATTCGAACCCATGCCTCCTCCACCTTTTCGAGTGCTGCTAAGTACTCAATACCGAGAGGTTCTCTTACCTTGTGCTCTAAGGCAGTTTCAGCTCTATTTTTATTTAGAGAAAACTGACCACCGAAATAAGTACTAGAATCAATGAGTCCGTTTAAAAGTAACACGTCAGTTATAGTCAGTTCTTCGCCGGAACGATCAAAACATGCTGGACCGGGGAAAGCCCCAACTGATTTAGGTCCAACGGCGATGACACCGTCAATTTCTCTTATGATTGAACTTCCACCTATTCCCGCGCTTCTAATACGACTTAGTGGAATGGACACTTCCACACCTTCGACTCGGCCAAATGTGTCTTCGCCAAGTACACTTTCAACCACGGTGCTTATGTCGGAAGTAGTGCCGCCGATATCGATGGAAATTAAATTTTTAATGTCGTAATGTCTTGCCAACTCAGATGCATACCCCATCCCACCTCGCGGCCCAGAACTATAGGTTTTAAGTGCAATTGTCTTTGCAATCCTTGCTACACCGCCATCGTTACGATATATCAACAGCGGGTTTCGAGTGCGGTGTTCCTTTAAGCGATGTTCTGCACTGTATAGGAATTGCTCCATTGCTGGATGAAGAAAAGTATTGAGTAAAGCGGTCCAAGTTCGTCGCAAATAATCGTCGTCCTTACTCATATCGCCGGCGAATGTGATTGGTAACGCTCCGAGAAGCTGGGATGGATATCGCCTCAAAACAATCTTCTGCAAAGAGTCTTCGACAGAAACATAATCTGCGCTATCCATACTGACTACGATTCGATTAGCCCCAAGTGCACCTAACTGATTAACCTCTTTGGTCAGTGCAAGATCTAACGCATTACCCGATAATTCCTCATCTATTAACCCCACCCTATTGCCAATGATAGTCTCGAATAAATCGGCGCGCTGCTCTTCAGAAAGAAATTGATCTTTATCGAACCCTGAAGACGTAATTAATCCAATCCGTGGTCCTCGTCTTTCAACCAACGCATTAGTCCCTTGCGTCGTAGAGTAACGAATATAATCAATATTATGTAACAGACGGGTTACGTCATCGTTCCCGTATACTAGTTCGGAGAGTTGAGTCAAACCTCGGAAAAGACATTTACTCAGATCCTCTGGCGTTGTCATAGCCTTAGTTACTAATATCTCGTCCCCGTCATAAGCGCAAAAATCCGTGAGCGTCCCGCCATTATCAATACTTACTAAAATTCCCATTAAAAAAATGCCCTAATTTAGATATCGGAAAAATCCCCATGGCGGCCCTTACCATCGCTAAATCTTTTTGCGCCAGATACGCCTTCAGCTGATAGCGCCGGGATACTATTCTTCCATTCTTCTCGCATTGCATCTTCAACTGACAGGCCGTGCTGGAGGTAGACTGACCTTCTGTCAGCAAGCATGCAGCCTTGGGGGAAGCTAGCTATCTCATGGGCCATTTCTTCAGCCGCCTCGCGAGCTGTACCTGTTGGCACGACCTTCTCACAAGCTCCAATTCGCAGACATTCGTCGGCAGGAACTTTACGCCCTGTCATAATAATTTCTAGGGCGCGGCCTTGACCTACTAGTCGAGGTAAACGAACAGTCCCCCCATCAATTAGTGGGACTCCCCACCTTCTGCAATAAACACCAAAATAAGCGTCATTTTCCATAACGCGCACATCACACCAAAGTGCTAATTCGAACCCCCCAGCGACAGCAGGGCCAGCAACCGCTGCTATTACAGGCTTACTTAATTTTAATCGACTCGGCCCCATTGGTGCTTGGGGGACCTCATCTCCAGGCTCAGGAAAATTTAGTTCACTTAGTGGTGCTTTTTTCCCTTCAAGTGTACTCGCATACTTTAAGTCCCACCCTGCGCAAAAGGACCCGCCTTCGCCCCAAAAAACTGCTACCAAAGCTTCCTCATCTTGGTCAAATTCGTTAAAAGCCTTCACCAATGCCGACGCACTAGCTGGGTCCATTGCGTTTCTAGACTCAGGCCTACTATGGATGATAGTTGTGACTGGGCCATTTTTCTCTACTCGAACACTCATGAGGTTTTACTCCTTCAAATACAAATTTAGGATAGATGTATGCTTACATCATAAAAAAAACAATAGAAATAATCTTGTCTATGGATGAACCAGCTTGTGTCTCACGATGAATTCACAGGAAGTGAAATATTGCCAACAATGTGCTTATGCGAGATTAGTATTACGGTATTTTGAGGGCGTGATCCCAAAGCACTTCTTGAAAGCTCTACTATAATGCGCGTGATCTTTGAAACCCCATCTAAAAGCTATGCTAGTAATAGAAACCTTTGCGCCAATAAGGTCAGCACAGCTTCGCTCTAATCGCCTTCGCATTATCCACACACCAATTTTATATTCCTCTTTCTCAAAAATCTTATGTACATAACGAGTGGATATCTGAAAAGCGGCAGAAATAGTAGAAGGAGACAAAGTTTCATCAGAGATGTAGCAATCAATATAATCTTTAATCTCTTCAAGTAATTTCCCTTTATCTCTTGGGCTATTATCAAAGCTTGCTAAGACTGCATGAACAATATTTACCGTCACGTTACTAAGAGACATCTCATAAGGCCTAAGCTGTTTGTCTAAAAACTTGGAGAGCGTTATCATGTGTTGCACACAAAGCTCCGATAATAAATTCGTTTCATCCAGATGCGAGCAATGTAGATCTCTGCAGCTCGACTCATCCGCTCTCAACAGTCGCTGGGGAATTATCACGGAAATATGCTCATATCTACTATCCGTGATCTCAAAATCGATACACTGACTACTATCCCAAATAGCTAGTTCATTGACATTTACACGAATACTTTTATCCGCTGTTTTCAATTTAATATAGCCAGTGATCGGCATCACAATCGTCAGATATTTTTCTGGGCTCTTATCTATATCAAGCTGATTCCTCCAACCGCGGAACCCATCGTCGCCAAGAGTCATGTTAATCCAAGTGATTCGGAGTGGACCGACAGCACGAGAGATGACGTTACCCGCTAACTTTTCAAGCCCTCTCGCATCGAAGCTCCAAGCCAAGTGAGACATATCTATAATACGGCTAAGTTTTTCCCCCTGAATAAGGTGTTCACTAAGCGTAAATTCTTTTCGCGATTGTTCCACTATGCTTCTCCCACAATGGCGTTATTGCCGGCCCGGTGTTACGGAACTAACTCACTTTAGAAAATCCTATCTCCAGAAGCAAGGAAAATGGCAATAGTTCACTACTGTACAATTTTCAGTTCACTTTGAAGCAAGCACTGGGTAACACAGCTATCTAATATAAACCCTTCTCGTCATAAAAAATTAACTGAGGCATAGCCTGTGACACGCGAAAAAAAATGCAAAGAAAACCCATACGATGTCAGCCTATCAGATATCGATATGAGTAACCCTGCCCTATTCGAGCAAAATGTGGCGCCTCAGTATTTTGAACGATTACGCAAAGAAGCTCCGGTACACTTTTCTACGGGCTCCGAGTGCGGCCCATTTTGGTCCATAACAAAATATAAAGACATACTCGAGGTCGATAAAAACCATAAAATTTTCTCTGCAGACTCCTCACACGGCGGCCACCTACTGGGCTACGAAATGTGGTTCAAATCAGATCCTGATCTCAAACTGCCTATGATCATTGCGATGGACCCTCCGAGACATGATACTCAAAGAAAAGCAGTCAGCCCCGCGGTAAGTTCTGAAAATCTCCGACTCATGGAAAATGGAATACGCGAAAATGCATGTCAGATTCTGGATAATCTTCCCGATAATACAACTTTCAATTGGGTGGAAGATGTATCGATTGATTTAACGATCAGAACCTTAGCTGTTTTACTTGGATTTCCTCAAGAAGAGCGAGACAAACTAACACGATGGTCAGATGTCGCCATGTCAATTCCCGGTGATGGCATCACAAGCAGCTGGGAGCAGCGCAAAACAGAAATGCTCGAAATGAAAAGTCGCTTCGACCAGATGTTTTCTCAGCGTAAGAACAACAGCTCCGGCTTTGACCTGATCTCTTTGCTGTCAAATAATCTCGACGGGAATACAATGTCTGCAGACGAATATATCGGCAACGTGGTACTGCTTATAGTCGGAGGCAATGACACCACACGCAATGCGCTATCAGGCAGCGTACTCGCGTTAAGCGGTAGTCCACAACAAAATAGTAAACTGCGAAGTAACAAGGAACTTATCCCTAAGTTTGTGTCAGAAGCAATTCGATGGCAAACCCCTGTGGCCCACATGAAGCGGACGGCGCTACAGGATACTAGTGTAGGTGGAAAAAAAATTCGTGAGGGTGAAAAAGTTGTCATGTGGTATGCCTCCGGAAATCGTGATGAAGAAATTTTCCAAAACCCTTACGATCTTATTATTGACAGACCAAATGCCCGTAACCACTTGTCCTTCGGCTTTGGGATCCATCGCTGCGTCGGTAACCGCCTCGGAGAACTCACGCTTAGGATCGCGTGGGAAGAAATTCTCAAACGATTTGAGTCTATTGAAGTGGTAGACACCCCTAAACGCATCTACTCAAATGTCACGATGGGGTACTCGGAATTACTAGTTAAAGTAAAACGCTTTTAGCGGCATAGTCGTAATTTGGAATTAAGGACGCGAGATGACCAAAATAATATTTGTACAATCCGACGGAACAGAGCACCTCGTTGAAGCCAATGACGGAGACTCCATTATGACTGCAGCAATCAATAATGACGTCCCCGGTATTGACGGCGATTGTGGCGGCAACTGCGCTTGTGCTACTTGCCATGTATATATACGACAAAGTATGAGCATTGTCGCTAGTGAAGAAGAGAAAACAATGTTGGGCATTGCCGACAACGCCACATCAGATAGTCGGTTGGGCTGTCAAATATCAGTTTCAGATAATTTAGATGGCCTACGAGTGTATCTACCTGTCGCGCAGCATTGAAAAATAACCAACGATAGTTACATCAAAAAATTTTTTCTGGTCCAGCCCATCCTTTCTTAAGCGTAGTCATCGCGAGGATGTCTATAATGACTCCGGCTATTTGCCATTGCCTATCTGTTTTTATAAATGACCACTCGTAAGTACCCCAGCCTAACCAAGACTCGCCATCATTTTCCTGCGTCACATGCCAATACATAAAAACTTTTGCATTTCCGGCATCAATTTCAAAAGATTCGTTAGCAAAATATCGCCGCGGATTATCAAAACGAGCCCAATAGTCATCATAAAACTCAAGCACACCTTCCCTGCCCGAGACATCCACATCCCATTCTGGAATACTGATCCACGCATCCAGGGCAAAAGTTTTCTCCAGTAACAATCTGTCCTTACCATCGACCGCTACCGCGTAACTACTCAATAGTGATCGAATCGCATCCTTATTCTCAAGAGATTCAACCTTACTTTCGAGTCGACTAATCCGTTCCTCTAGTTCCATTTTCCACTCCAGTTCTAGATTTAAGGGGCTCTTTTCATTATCTGAGGGATCTCTACCGTAATAACTTTATCTCCTTTTTGATTACTGCCTTCATACCGCATCCGAACAATACCTTGTTCAGGTTTGGATCTAGACGGTATCACTTCCAGAACCGTCGCAGTGGTGGTAATAGTATCGCCTGGGCGCACCGGCTTATGCCACTTAACAGTATCTATTCCACCGCCGCCAGCTCCACAATAGGCCATGACTCCAGTCTCCCAAAAGCTTCTAAAAGTTATCGCTATGGTTTGAAACCCGCTTGCAATAAGTCCTTCGAAAGGACTCTGCTCTCCGGCTTGCGCGTCAATGTGAAACGGTTGAGGATCGTAGCTGAGCGCAAATTCGATAATACTCGCCTCTGTGAGAGTAATCCCCTTCCCTTCAAATTTCTGTCCGACAGTAAAATCTTCAAAAAAGAACTTCGTTATATTCTTGGACACCTTGGCTCCTTAGCGATCTAAATAAGCTGTCGCCTTAATTTCAAATTCAAGGCCGGGTGTGGAAAGTGCGCTGACTCCTACACCGGTCCAAGTAGGATACCTATTCTTAAAGTATCGATCTTTTACTTCAACTACCAACGCGAGATCACGCATATCGGTATGATAAGTTACGATCTCTACAACATCATCAAAGTCCGCAGAGGCTTCGTTCAAGACCAACTTCAAATTCTCAAACGCCTGAACTATCTGAGCTTCTTTCCCTTCCACAACATTCATATCAGCGTCTCTTCCGACCTGACCCGCAATAAAAAGCATGTTCCCAGCTCTTACAGCAGGTGAGTAATGGTAACGTTCGTTAATAATTCGCATGGACTCTGGCACAATATCAATTCTGGATGAAGCGCCCACTAAAGAGATTTGACAGGCCAAAACTAGTGCTAGCGTGGCCACTAATCGAAAACACAATGTATCGGATATTTTCATTCAATTTGTCTCCTTAATTACCTCTATTTATTACATTACAGGCACTTCGATTAAATGACAAAAGTTTATGGGTAATTTTCTGTTAAGCTATCGTGATGAACGCAAAAAAGAAAATGTCACTTGCGAAATCGGTCATTGACATAGGTTATTTCACCGAAGACTTGGCGCAAAGTCTGGACTTCTGGAGGGCTGAAGTGGGATTGGACTATGAGCCTCCCATAGAGTTTAACGATGGGCTGACGCAATATCGTCATAAGTTAGGTGACTCAATAATAAAAATAAACACCTCAAAAAATTTGCTCAACAACAATCCTGGGCAGTACGCTAAGTTACTGATCGCAAGGGAAGGTCAGACGACACCAGAAACTGTATTTGACCCAGATGGTAATGAAATCATGATTGTCCCTCCTGGGTACAACTCGGTTACAGGCGTGGGGATCTGTATAAAAACTAGTAGAGTTGAGTTATATAAAAAATTTTACCAAGACGATTTAGAGTGTGCGGCGATTTCCGACAATACATTCCAGCTAGGCGATTCAATAATCTTCCTTGAGAAAGACCCTAATGCCAGCCGGGCCGGACACTGGGTTGATAAAGGACTCAGGTATTTTACGATCCACGTGAGGCAAATTGATAATACTTATGCCGCACTAATGGACGCAGGGGTTGAACCCGGAGAAGCACCCTATTCGATAGGAAAAATAGCAAGAATTTCTTTCATAAAAGATCCAGATGGACGTTGGGTTGAAGTAGCCCAAAGGGCCTCTCTTGCTGGGCCATGGTGGTCAGAAGATTAAGCACAAGAAAACAAGTACTGCTACAATAAACAGTATAAACACTTTGAAGGATGAATTTCTTACATTATGCGATATAAGGCCTTAACAATGACTGTTGTTAAGCTAGCGAGTTTTAGCTGGCTTGGCGCTTCGCTGTTTTTAGTTATTGGTTTTCTAGCTACGGGCAGCGAGATCGTCAATGGATGGTACTTGGTCGCCCTTGTTGTAGCCCCGCCTATCAGCCTAAGTCTGATCGCATTCATTGGATTTAGCTTTTATGAATTAGTCAGAATTAAGCGAGAAAACCAGTAATGGCTCCCCTCATTAGAATTGCACTCGCCGTAATAATAGCCTTGCTTCTTCTTAGGCTGTTCGCCCCTGCCTTTGCAGAGCGTATAAAAGCTGTTTATATGATTGGCGGTGTCACACTAGTACTTGCTATCGGCCTTCTTTTGTACGCCCTACTCGATTAGACGGTCGTAACAGTTCAACGAGCAAGGACTCATTGAATGTTCTGTGTCCTAAACATGTGCATTTTTTCTATACATATGAATCGACTAACAAGTTACTATCCAAGTTAGATTAATCAGTCACTCTACTATATCCTTCATAGTGTAATTAGCGTCCAAAAGGTCTTGCCCATCTAACCATGAGTACGCTTAGCTAATTAAGACTGCCACAAATAATTTATAGGTGAAATTAATTATGAAAGATGAAACTTATACTCCGCCAAAAGTCTGGAAATGGAACGATCAAGATGGCGGCAAGTGGACCAAAATTAACCGCCCAATTTCTGGCGCCACTCATGAAAAAACTTTGCCTGTTGGTAAAAACCCCCTGCAACTTTACTCTTTGGCGACGCCTAACGGCGTAAAAGTTACTGTCCTGCTCGAGGAACTAATAGAGCTCGGCATAACTGATGCAGAGTATGACGCTTATCTCATCAATATCGGTGAAGGAGATCAATTTGGTAGCGACTTTGTAGCTATTAACCCCAACTCGAAGATCCCAGCGTTGCTCGATACGAGTACCGAGGTCCCTACCCGGGTATTTGAGTCCGGTGCGATCCTAGTATATCTCGCAGAAAAATTTGGGTTGTTCTTGCCTACAAAACCTGCGGCAAGGGCTGAATGTATGTCGTGGCTTTTTTGGCAAATGGGAAGCGCGCCATACCTTGGCGGCGGATTTGGCCACTTCTATAGCTATGCTCCAATGAAGATAGAGTACTGCATCGATCGCTTTAGTATGGAAGTAAAACGTCAGCTAGATGTTTTAGATAAAAATCTTGCAGAAAGACAATTCTTATGTGGCGACGACTACAATATATCCGACATCGCAGTTTATTCCTGGTATGGGAGTCTAGTCGTCAATACTCTGTACGATGCTCAAGAATTCCTAGATACCGCGTCTTATACTAATGTCTCCCGATGGGCGAATGAAATACAGTCAAGACCAGCGGTACTCAGAGGCCAACGAGTAAACAAAACTTGGGGACCAGAAGAAGAACAGATGGCCGAGAGACATCATGCGGATGACTTCAAGATATCAAGTTAGGATCCGCAAACCAGACAACAAAGGGCCTTTTTCAGGCCCTTTCCCCAAAAACTGATGCGGCTTAACTATTTAAAATGACATCATTGTCAACAAAACCCTCGGCGTCTTTGACGAACCCTTTCCAAACTTTCATATACTCAACAAATGTTTGGCTTAACCCTTCACTAAGTAGATAAGTTTCCGATACTGGTAATTCAGTGGGTGAGAAATCTGCATTAGCTCTCAGTAGCTCAGGATAGTTGTGATGCAGTATTCCTGCGCGACCCAGCATCACCCAATCAACCCCTTGATCCAGAGCTCGTTGGATATCGGCAGGTGTCGTAATTTTACCCGCAACCCCTAGCCGGACATTTTTGCGGGGTATCGATGTAAAGTAAGACAGTAAGCTCTTTCCAGCATAAGCGTCTTCCTCTGGTTCTTTAAATACATCCCAAAGCGACATGTCTAGAAACTCTATTTTTTCATCATCAAGTAGGTTCTCTACTAGGCTTAAAATTTCCGACAAATCCATCCCAAAACGCTCGGGAGATAACCGAACTCCAAGCATAAATTCAGCTCCACATCGTTCCCGAATCCCATTTATAATCTGCATTAATGGCCTTTGCCGATTTTGTAAGGATCCGCCAAACTGATCAGTTCTAGAATTGAACTCGGCAGACAGGAACTGAGCTAATAAATATCCGTGCGCTCCGTGTAACTCTACGCCATCAAAACCAGATTTTTCAGCCCTCTCTGCAGCCACAATGAAAGCCTCAATCATTGATTCAACTTCCACCGTGGTCATCGCTCTAGCACCCCACTTCTCATTATCGGAGGCACTCAGTGGCTGCGTACCAATCACATCCGCGGGACACCGCATCCCACCATGATAAAGCTGCGCAATTGCTACGCTACCATGTTTCTTAATAGTGCTCGCCAAACGAGTTAGCCCAGTAATATGCTCATCTGAGAAAATACCGAGCTGACCAGGAAAACCTTTCCCTTCCGCCTGAACGTGAGCAGCACAGGTCATAGTCAAACCGAACCCACCTTCCGCGCGTTTAGTCAGCCAATTGTATTCGTCCTCTGAGCAGACACCATCTTCATGACTTTGCGAGTTAGTCAGAGGAGCCAACATGAAGCGATTTTTCATCTCTGGTCCCCGGTTAAAGGCCAAAGGCGTAAATATAGAACTCATTTTATATCCTTTAATTAATTATTTTTTTGTTTTCGCTCGGATTAGATTGTTAATAATTTTGTCGACCAAGGAGCAAAGCGAGAAGTATGCTATCACGAAATTTCCTAGACGATAAATCGATACAACCTAGCTACTTCGGTGCTATTGTGAAGGCGTCCAATGTGTCACCTATGAATCGTTTTCCTTCATCTAAATCATAGCCTTCTTCTACCACAATCTCTTCCGCATAATTGAACATCACTTGAAATAGTCGTCTTCCTTCAACCGTATCGCGAAGAGTGATCTCATCGTAGGACCGTAATCTTGTGTCCCAGGCTGCCCGCACATCCTTCCAAAACTCTTTCGTCTTTGACCAGTACTCATGCCCCGGAGAAAAATCGTGATCAATAATTCTCTCATACCGGTTGAACCCTGCTTCGCGCGCTATATTGCGCTCGTTATCTGTAACATCTATAGCCACCTTGAGATTATCTTCCTCATGCACCCACCCCGTTGGAGTGATCGTATGTCGATTTACCCCTACTAATAAATCGTAATCATCGCGCACGCTGAATTCTCGCCGAGGCAAGGGTCGCCGAGTTTGTTCGCTTTCCCAAGAGCTATAATTAACGCTATGAACCCATTGCCCAATGGCTTCATATCGAGGCGAATCGTCAACCTGAAATACAGCTTGCGACCATTTACCTGAGACGTCACCTTCGTCTAGACTGACTCGTTCCCAAGTATTATCTTTATCAAAAACGTTTAAAACAGTGTCCTCGTAGGTCCAGTCTTGCCTCCAGTGTTTTACTACAACAGAAGTAACCTTGTTATTGCTTTCATTGACAAACTTCATCACCAAAACGTGTTGAAGACTTATAAAGAAAGGATCATCAGCAATGACGTAGACATGCTCCGTCCCCCACGACTGATAAGGCGCCTTAGGCTCATAGTCTTTTTCGAAGCCCGCCAACTCTACAAAATCAAATGATGCGCGATAAGAGCCAGACATTGCCCTTATAGCTCGTCGGTCTTTTTCAATTTTCTGCAAACCGCTTTCCTGGACTTGCAACCACAATTTATCAGGTTCACGTTGTAAGGTTACATTTGCGCCCTGAGTAGTGCCACCCCTAGGCTTCATACTATCTGTCGGAGCAAAGGGCCAAGCGTAAGTAAATTGATGTTTGCCTACCGCAGCACCCCTGGCTGCGACGGTCCCAGTCAGCACACCCGCGGTTAGAACTATCAACCAAAAACTCTTAGCTGATGGGAAATCTATTTTTAAAGCCACCATTAACCCTATCTAAATATGTCTAGAAAATTATAAAGCCGACACCGCGTACAACCAATAAGGAAATACGACAAGCAATTAAAATCAAAGTACACCAAAGGATTACGCTTCCAGCGACAATATGGCCTAACCGCCGACAGAAATAACATGATTTTATTGTAAATGATAATCATTCTTGATATTGTTACTATTATTAATAGTTGATTACAGACAGGGTTTGCTCCATGCATGAAAAACAAATAGAACCAAGCGGATCATCCTACCAAATATCATCGCCCACCAGCCTAAATATGCTAAACGGCAGCGAAAAATTCTTAGTTTGGGTGATCCATCATTGGGCGTATGAGCTAAATGACAATAGGGATCCGTTGCCAAAAATTAAAAAGGCATTCGATTCGATTGGATTCAAAGATTCTAGTCAACTTACCTCAGATATATTCTCAGAAATCTTATTAAACTTATTCACGTCAAGCACCGTACAACTCACCGTTGGTTGTCCTCACAAGCTTGGAACAGCCGAACATGTGATTTTAGGATACCTCGGTTTTTTTCAAAGTAACCAGTTACAAATTGGTGAAAATCTTTTGTCGAAGTGCCTACCGCAGGCCAGTGTGCGAATAGTAAGTAAGATGCTTAAAGCGCTTGGCAAACAGCTGTCATGTCACAATTTCAATATCAGTATAAGGCCCGAGCACCTTGATATGCTCTCAAATACGAGGCACTCGGTTCAAAGAAACGCAGGTCAAGAACGAATTATTCATTAAAAAGCAGTGGAGTGTTAGACGCAAAATGTTAAATAGAAAAGTGCCAGTAGTTACATTCAAAACACGAGTTAGAGACGAATCATTGGGAGGAGATAATCCGTACAAATGGGAGAATAAAACCTCTTCTGATTATTTTTCAGGTAAAAAAGTCATTTTGTTCTCGCTTCCTGGCGCGTTCACACCGACTTGCTCTACTTATCAGCTACCCGATTATGAGAAGCTGTTCCCCGAATTTAAAGCTTCAGGCGTGGACGCAATTTACTGTATGTCAGTGAATGACGCATTCGTAATGAACGCATGGGGTAAGCAACAGGGTCTCACCAACGTTGGGCTCATACCCGATGGTTCTGGCGAATTCACTCGAAAAATGGGCATGCTTGTAGATAAAGACAATCTTGGTTTTGGAATGCGTTCATGGAGATACGCTGCAGTCATTAATGACGGCACCATTGAAGCCTGGTTCGAAGAACCGGGCTTTGAAGACAATCACGGAGATGATCCTTATGGTGAATCTTCGCCACAAAATGTACTTGCTAAGCTAGCCGCTTAGAGGAACTTTTTGAGACCAGCACTGGCGGGTTCTATGACAGCAATCGCCGGTGCATTCTCTTACCTATATTGCACGGCCTAAAGCAATAGCCTCACAAAATATCGATTATTGTCTCATTACAGAGTTGCAAAATTTGAGCTGGGTTTGTAGCAAATCCTTATTCGACTCGCTATAAAAATTGCCTAAAATCTCACTCATATTATTCGTCGGATTAGATTGCTTCACTTTCAACCTACCCAAAAACATTCTAGAGCTGTCCGTCATGACTAACCCCGCAGAACCTTTATTCCATAGGCTAGACTTTCGATATTCATTGCCATAAAAACTATCAGCATTCCAGATACTAAGGTCGGATCCTTGGGAGCCATAACGCCCTTTCACATTGCAGATACTACTAGGATGATTCGAGTCACACAATTCGCCAAAACAACCCAAAAACATTGGATTTTGACCAGTGCCCCCATAGAGTCTAGTTTCCGAAATACTGTAATTGGTGACAAAAATACAGGCGAGAAATACAGTAGGAATCTTTAACCGATTTCTAAATATTTTTTGGGTCCTGCGCATCAAACTCTGCTCTGAGTGTCTCGGAGGTCATTACACGACCATAGTAAGGAAGCAGTATCGACAGAGTCAATTCACTATATTCACCCAACATTCGATCGGTGCAATCTGATAAAACCACTACTCCATAATCTCTCTCATTAGCACTACGAGCAGTCATTTCTATTCCAAAATTAGTTGCAAGACCGGCTAAAATCAGTACGTGGCGACCTAAATTCCTGAGGAGAATTTCAAATTCACTTCCAGTAAAAGGATCGACTTTAGCATTATCAATTGTGTACTCCATCGATCCAGCTCCTCTGGTAAATTCATCAAGAGTCTCAGCCCCCCATTGACCTCTCACAGCCATATTATTTTCAGGTAGTTGAAGTACTCGCCCAGAGCCTCTGACATAACCTCCCCGCTTCACCCTAAGCTCAGGGTGACCTGATCTGAAAGTTTCATTATGAAAAATTATAGGGACGGATTTCGAGCGACAATCTTCAACGAGATTTAATATTCTATTTTTTGTGTCTGGATAGGGTAATACATTCCGAGTAAAATCGTATCCCTGACCATCTGGATGCCAAAACTCATTCTGTAAGTGAGTCAAAACTAAGATCGAATCATTAAGCGGCACCATCGGGTACTCCGCTGAAATGTCCTTCACTCTCCTAACCTCGACTTCTAAATTGGATTGGTAGAGCCTTTAATGGTCGAAAATTAAGGCTGTAGACGTAAGATGGCTCAGGAAGATCCGCGTTCAATTTGAAATTCTCTAAACGTTCCATCAGTACTTTAATACCAATCAGAATTTCTTGCTTCGCGAGCTGTTGGCCTAGACAAACATGTATCCCACCACCAAAGGCTAAATGAGTCGCAGAGTTTTTTCTTTCAATATCGAAAGAACGAGGACATTCAAATCTTTCGCCATCTTGATTCGCAGCGCCAAATCTCAACAAAACAGTATCACCTTTTTTTAAATCGACTCCCCGAATAGAAGTATCTTTTGTCACAGTTCTCATAATACCTTGTACAGGGCTTTCAATTCGCAAAGTCTCATCAACAAACCGTTTCAGGAGTTCCGGCTTGTCCCGTAACTTCTGATACTGCACCGGGTTTTGTATCAAAAGCCATAAACCATGCGCGATCGCGCTAGTGGTCGTCTCATAACCTCCAGTGATCAATTGGTTCAGCAAATTTTGCAACTCGTGCTCAGTAAATGGTTCTTCTCCCTCTAGCGTGACATGAACTAAATCTGATATCAGGTCGCCAGTGGGATTTTTTCGCCTCGACTCAAAGACTTCAGACAAATAATGCTGCGCATCTAATTCGATCTCGGCGATTTCTCTCAATCTTTCATCAGACATGATCTCATTACTGGTTGCCAACATCGCTAAAGCCCATTTTTGAAACCGAGCGAACTGAGTTTTATCCAATCCAAGCTGCTCTCCCAAGATCATTCCAGGTAGCGGTAATGCAAAATCCTTTATCAGATCGCACTCGCCAAGATGTTCAAACTTATCTATCAACTCATGCGCTAACGCTTCAACCGCAGGAACCAGATCTCTAACTCTCGCAGCTGTAAAAACTCGATCTACAAGCTTTCTATGAGTTGCATGCTTAGGTGGATCTGTCCGATGCAGCACGTGCACATGTTCCCAACCTTTTTCTTTAAGCATCTCCTGGTAGCGTCTGCCGTTATCGCCCTGAAGAGCCTCCATAGCCAGAATGACATTAGAAAACGTTTCAGTGTCTCTCAAGATATGTGCCACATCATCATACTTGGTTACCACATAAATACCCGTTTCTGGCATTTTGTAGATTGGCTCTTCCCTTTGCAACGCCTCATAAAAACCCCAAGGGTTGGCCAAAGTCTCAGCATCCAAAAGGCTTGTATCAGAGATCTTTTTTGTCATAGGGCAAACATCTTTATCGGAAGTCATTTAGGCTCTCCCAACTTGCCCGCATCTTGGTACGCACTAGTTCGTAAAATTTTCCCAGGCAATGCCCCTGTGCACTCACCATCTACGAAAGTTACTTCTCCATTTACCAGCATGTAACGATAACCTTCAGCCTTTTCTATCAACCGCTTTCCCCCACCAATTATATGGTCATAGTAGGGCCTGTCTGTAGTTACCTTAAGTGCTTCAAGGTCATAAACCATTATGTCTGCGGGCATTCCTGGCTCCAAAGTTCCTAGCCCATCAATACCTATCGCTTTCGCAGACATATATGACATGCGCCAGTGAGCCTCCTCTAACGAGAGTGCTTTATCATCTCGAACTAATTTTGATAAAACCACTGTCGCATATTTCCCCATCGATATGAACTGCGCATGTGCGCCACCATCTGATAATCCTGGAATAATGTAGGGGCTCTGCATTATCCCTAAGTTTGCGCTATCATCATCACCAAGTTGATCTTCGATATAAAAATATGTCTGTAGCTGTTCCTTGACGGCAATATCACAGAACACTTCTAAAGGAGTCTTGCCTTCCTCCGCGGCAATGTCCGTAATATATCGATCTTGGTACTCAGACAACTTGCTCTCGTAGATCTTCATTTTATCCCAGCGACCGGACCAAACACGATCTAAATGATGATCTATATCATGTTGTAACTTCCTTCTAATTTCTTCGCTCGATAGATTTTCTATCCGTTTTTCCACAGGGCATGCTAGTGCTTCATTCCAAGCCGGCATATCATCGAATAAATTGTACTCTAGGAGGCTAAAAAGTGACCCTATACGGTGCACTGCACCCAACCCATAAATACGATGGCCACGCGAATTCGAATCCTCGATTTTCCCCAAAGTATCCTTCCATTTATCAGGAATATGGTTCGAATGGATAACTACGCTATGAATAACAGGCCGACCACTAGCTTCGGCGTAACGTTCTAACAGCTGTTGTTCTTTTTCACCCATGTGTAAGTTATGCGGTGTTACCTCGGATGAACCTACATTGAACTCTCGCGCGACAGAAAGTAGCTCGAGCAACTCTTCTTCTTTGGCAATACCACTAGGCAACAAACTCCCGTCATGGTCTCGGTCAATTAAATTGTGATCAGTCGAGAGTCCAAGAGCACCTGCCCGGTATCCATCTCTCATCAACTGCTTCATTTGCTCCATTTCGTCGTCGGTAACATCTGCCCTTTTGGAATCGTCCGTGCCCAATACATAAGCTCGCAACACTGAATGAGGAATATAACCTGCGACATTAACACCTAACCCATGAGATTGAAGCGAGTCAAAAAACTCACCCTGTGTCTCCCAGTCCCACTTCATTCCCTGCTTCATGGCTTCATAGGGAATTGCTTCCACTCGAGTCATACGCTGCATAGCACGTTCACGATCCTCTGGACGGCACGGCGCAAATCCAAACCCACAAAGACTGATCACTACACTGGTAACACCATGCCAACAAGATTGTGATGCGTATGGATCCCAGTTCAGTTGCGCATCGTAATGTGTATGTACGTCAATAACACCAGGAGCAACCACTAAGCCTGTCGCATCAATCTCCTTTCGACCGCGGCCGCTGACTTGTCCTGTCTGCACGACTCTACCATCCGTGATGGCAACATCTCCAACAAAAGAAGGTAGACGGGTTCCGTCAACGACTCTGCCACCTCGTATTACCGTATCAAATTCAAAATTCTCACTCCTCATTTCTTACTCCCCGTAAAAACGTAAATTGACTTATTATCGTACGAAAAAAAGCCCGAAACCTATCTCTCTAGCAAACAGCAAACCTCCCTCATGTAATTTATTATACGTCTCGAAATCAGCGATAAAACTCAGCCCAATGCAGGAGCCAATGCTTCATAGGTCTCCCAACTCCAGTTTAACGACATGGCACTTTCGCCATCATAATCTTCATCCTTGTTGCATGGATAAATAACAAGATCAGTCGCGCCAACATCTACATACTTCTGCAATTTCTCTTTAATCATATCAGCGTCGCCCCATGCACATATGGCATCAACTAGTCGATCACTGCCGCCATCGTTCCAATCACTCTCATCGAACCCCAGAGCCTTCCAAATCTTTTGATAGGGAGGCTGCGACATATACCAACCACACGCTTTTCGTGCCAAGTCTCTCGCCGCAACTGGATCGGTATCCAAAACAACTCTGACAACTACTACTAACTTTTTATCATTCCCCATAATCGCTTTCGCTTGCTTTGTAGTCTCCACGGTCTGCAAAAATAGAAATAAACCATCGGCCTTCTTTGCGGCTACTTTTTGGAGTCCCGGTCCGTGTCCCGCCACAATAACGGGGGCTTTAACGTCAGCTAGCGGGCTAACGATAGGAGCCACTTTCAACCTATCAAGATACGCATTCATTTTGGGAACTGGCATCACCCATTCGTGCCCCCGAGGCTCAACGAGTATCGGGTGCGATACACCTAAGCCAAGGCTGAAGCGACCATTTGAAAACTCACTTAAAGTATTAGCGGCTTGCGCTGAAGAATCAGCATCATGCGCAAAAACGTTGGCAATTCCAGAAGAGATCTTGATAGTCTCTGTATGCGCCAATAGATATCCAGCAGTAGCATAGGGCTCTCTGCCGAAAATCTCAGGCATCCATAACTCCTCATACCCCAATTTTTCTAACTTTTTTACGTTCTCAACCAGTTCAGGGCCTCGCGTACCTTCGGTCCACTGTATAACACCTAAATTCATACCCATTCTTATAAACTCCTAAATACTTTTCCTAGAGGGGATTTTATACCAAAACATGTCACACGTATTTGGGCAAGTCTAGACATAAATTGTCAGCATGATGTGCAGCTAATATCTTTCGACTTATCATAAAAATGAATCCCTACCGTGGCACATTCATCCGCAGATCAGCTCTTAAGTGACTATATTTCCATTCGCCATCGATCTTGATGTAATCATCATCATACCTAAGTGCTAACCAAACTTCTTTATTATCTTCTTTATGATCCCAAGGACCCATGATGTACCAAATTCCTGTAGCAGTATTGCCGTTAACTTCGATGATGGGGTTCATCATATTATGCTGAGAAAAACTAAACATAGACTCAAAACCCCGGAACAGTTCTTCAATCTCCGCATGACCTTTAGCTACACCAAACGCTTCGCTCTCCCAAATACCATCTTCAGCGAATACGGACGCAATGTGGGCTGGGTTATGACCGTCATCACAGATATGGCTGTACCGAAATTTCAGTTGTTTTATCGCTTCAATATCCTCTAGACGAGTAATACGCTCTTCCAATGTCATATTCGTCATAATGTCGTTCCTCTATTTTCGTTAATCTAACTAGCTACTTTTATAGCTGCTATCGTTCGTGAGTGGCAGTAAATACTTTAGACCCACCTGCAGAAGATTTTCAAGCACTAATCGTCGACACGTGATTTAATGGTCGTCAATTCAACACGGTAGGGGGTGGCTTCATATGCGTTTTGGAATTAGTGCCGACTTTAGAAACCCTCCAAAATGGATGAGACCGTCTAACGAGCTCTACACCGATATTCTTAAGCAAATTAAACTTGCCGAAGACCTTGGTTTTCATAATGTGTGGCTTACCGAGCATCATTTTACCGAAGATGGTTATAACCCTTCTCTACTTACAACAGCAGCAGCAATAGCAGCGCAAACTAAAAATATCCGGATAGGAACCTTCATACTGCTTCTCCCTTATCTTCATCCGGCAATGGCTAGCGAAGACATTGCAAGTGTAGACATATTATCAAATGGTCGGCTTGATCTCGGAGTCGGTCAAGGATACTCGTTTCATGAATTTGAGGCTCTAAATATCGAACGTAAGACACGCGCAAAGAGACTTTATGAAGGACTAGAAATTTATAAAAAATTATTCACTGAAGAGGCCGTTACGTACAACGGTGAGTTTACAAAAATCAAAAATATGAGGCTATCCCCAAAATCCATCCAAAAGCCATATCCGCCAATCTGGATCGGTGCTCGTGGTCCTAAGGGCATCAAGCGGGCCGCTCACAATGGATATCACTTGATGGCTACTTTCGGACCCGATCCTGCACCACTTTATATAGAAACTCTGAAACTGAAAGGAAAAAATCCGAATGATTTTAAAATTGCACAGCTTCGTATGTGCTATATCGGCGATACCGAAGACCAAGCGTGGGACGATTGCCAGGATCACCTCTTTCACACTCTCGATTTTTATCGTGATATCGTAGAAAATGCGAATGATGCGGAAGGAGACTCATCCTTTTTCCCGATCAAGAAGCCTAGCGACATAAGGCATTCGGTACTACGGGACCATTTGATGGTTGGTACGTTGGACCAGGTAATCGAAAAGATGCACGCATTTACAAACGATTATAGTTGTACCGATTTAGTGGTATATATGCAGTTTCCTGGTATGGATGTTAGTAAAGTGAATCGCTCAATGGAAATTTTTGCAAAAAGAGTCATCCCTTTATTTTCAAGCTAAGAAAATTTTACATAAGAAAAGTCAGAACATAGACCGTAAGACAGGAGAGAAAAATGATTTTTAATGAATATGGACAATATGATGGCCTAGGTTTAGCCGAGTTGGTAAGACGCAAAGAGATCTCTCCGACCGCTTTAATCGACACCGCGATCGACGCTATATCTCGGCTCAACCCAAAGCTAAACTGCGTCGTTCAAACTTTGCGCAAACAGGCGATCTCTGACCTGAAAGTGGCTCCGATGTCGTCACCCTTTTATGGAGTGCCGTTTCTTGTGAAAGAGTTTGGTATGCATTTTAAAGGCATGCAAACATCCGCAGGTTCTAGACTCGCCTCCGGTGTGAAATTTCAATCCGATACCGAATTAATGACCCGTTGCCGCAACGCGGGTCTACTTACTGTAGGCACGACAACTACCCCAGAAATGGCGTTCAACGCCAACTCCGAGGCGCTTGTCTATGGTTCAACTTGTAATCCTTGGAATTTAAAGTATTCAGTAGGTGGTTCGTCTGGTGGAGCCGGAGCCGCGGTGGCCTCGGGAATCGTTCCCATAGCGCATGCTAATGATGGAGGAGGCTCGATAAGAATACCCGCCGCTTGTAACGGGCTAGTTGGAATGAAACCTACTCGTGGACGAACGCCGACAGGTCCTGATAGTGGAATTTTTCTTTGGGGGTTAGCAGTAGAATTTGCGCTAACACGAAGCGTACGAGACTCGGCCGCCCTATTGGATGCAGTCTCAGGCCCTGATGAAGGATATTTTTATACGGCGGAAGCTCCTACAGGTAGTTTTCTATCAGCCACAATGTCAGATCCAGGAAGCTTGCGAGTAGGGGTTATCGAACAATTACCTGGATGCGCAAAACCAAAAAAAGAAAGCCTCAATAAGCTAAATGAAACACGTGTCTTACTAGAAGGGCTCGGACATACATGTGAAACTGTAAAACTCCATTATAGTGCCGAAGAGTTTAATGAATCGACCATTCGGTTGTGGGCAACGACTCTAGGGTTTTATATGGAGCAATTTTCTAAAATGACGGGTAGAAAGATTAGTTCAAAAACCGTCGAGGCGGTGAGCCTAGATACATATCGCTACGCTAAAAAACTTAATGCTATGGAATTAGAATGGGCGATGAGTGCGCAAAACGCTGTATCGAGATCTGTTGGTAAAACAATGCGAGACTACGATGTATTGCTCTCGCCAGTGCTTGCGCGCGACGTTGCCAAGCTAGGAGAACTTAATCAGAATGCAAGAGGGGTGGACTTAAAGTCATGGTGGAAGCAACTCATGCATGATTATTGTATTTACACGCCTCTATTTAATACGACGGGGCAACCTGCCATCACTCTGCCATTATGGCAATCGAAAAGTGGGTTGCCTCTTTCCATGCAATTCGTTGGTCGTCTAGGCGGAGAAGAAACTCTCTATAGTCTCGCCAATCAGCTTGAAGTCGCACTTCCTTGGGCAAACCGAAAACCCTCTAACTACGCATAGCACTAGGAGACTTTTACTCATGCCTCTAAGCAGTCAGGGTACTTACCGTGCCTACTAATAGGACCATAAAAATGGTCGGGGCTCTCAACCTTCGAGATTTAGGAGGAATATGTGCGAGCAAAAAGAAATTAGTACGCAAGGGGGTCCTGTTCCGCTCTGATGGATTATCGCGTTTAACTGAAAATGACCTGAAGTTATTCGAAAAGCTTAAAATAAACTCAGTTATTGATCTCAGGCATGCTGAAGAAATAGCTAAGGCTCCCGACAAACTGCCGCAGAACATGCCCATTAATCAATTTACCTGTGGGTTTTACGCGGAAGGCACAAAAGAACTTTTTCAGTCCGTCAATTCTGGTCTTACAAACGCAAATGAGTCACGAGCATTAATGCGAGAGGTATATGCGAAAATGCCTATTGCACATACCAAGGAAATCCAACAAATTATCAAACATGTGCTCAACCAGAGTAGCCTCCCATGTCTCATTCACTGTATGAGCGGAAAGGACCGAACAGGGCTTGTTATTGCAATAATACTCAAAGCTATCGGTGTCCCTATGAACATAATAATGGAAGACTATGAGATGAGTAATGGTGACTATCAGCAAGTGGATGTGTTCGGACCAAAAGCCCTCCCAGAGAGTGTTTCAGTAGTGATGGCCGCTGATGCGACTTACTTAGAGGCAAGCTTCAATGCGATCAAAGAGGTCTATACTACGTTTGACAATTATTTAGCGACCGGCCTTGTACTGTACCAGACCGATATTGAAAAGCTAAAAAGCTTACTGACAAATTAGTCACCCCAGCGTTCAATTACAGTTTTCTACTCGAGCATTAAAGTTTCTTTCACTTTGCGCCTCAAAATCTTATTTGCGGCACTCTTCGGGAGCTCATCCCAGATAGAAATTGTTTTCGGCCTTTTATAGTTAGCTAGGTGTTCCTTCGCGTACAGTTTAAGTTGTTCAATATCAAACTGATCAGGGTCACGAACTGCTATAACTGCCTGAATTTGATCGCCCCACTTCTCATCAGGCAGGCCCACTACTGCCACCTCAATGATTCCTGCATAAGACATTAAGACATCTTCGACCTCGCGAGGATAGACGTTATAACCACCAGAAATCAGCATGTCGTTTTTGCGATCGACTAAGTAATAGAAGCCTTCAGAATCTCGGTAACCTAGATCACCAGTATGTAGCCAACCATTTCTGAAAACTTTTTCGGTTGCCTCAGGGCGATTCCAATAATAAGCCATCGTTTGAGGACCCCTGCAAACTATTTCCCCTACTTCATCAGGGCCAAGCCGATTATCTTTTTCGTCGAATACCGCACAATCAACAAATGAAAACGGTTTGCCGCAGGAACCCGTCCGATCATGGTCTTCAGGGGACAGACACGTGATGACCATAGGGCTCTCGGCTTGCCCGTAGCACTGCGCAAAGATCCGTCCGAACCGATCCTCAGCTCTTTGCAGCAAGCTCGGAGCAATCGGGGAGGCTCCATAGGTGATCTTTTTGAATCCAGTCATTGCAGTATTTATGTTTGGTTCCTCTAAAATCATCGCCAACATTGTCGGGACAAGAAAGGTATGGGTAGCTTTACTTTCCTCAGCCAGAGCCAAAAATTCTCCTGGATGAAATTTCTTCATGACTACCGAGTGGACTCCCCTAACAAGTGCTGGAAGAAAAAATGCGCCAGACGCATGGGCGATGGGAGCGGCGTGTAAGAATGACGCTCCAACCTCAAGCTCGGGAACCAAGTCCATTAAAAAAGCCGACATTTCGGCTAATTCGCCACGTGTTGTTAGTGTGACAGCCTTTGCCTGCCCCGTTGTTCCACCCGTATAACCTAATCTCAAGGGAGCGTCTAAGTCTCTATCAACGGCGCACTCGACGTCATTAGTAGAACAAAGAAGCTCACCAAACGCCTTCTGATTTACATTTATTTCCACAGGAAAATCTTTTTGCTCTCCATGGATCACTGCGCGTGCCCCACTATCCTCGAGCTTGTACAAATGGTTGGCCTGTGTCTCCCGAGTATTCATCCCCACGCGCACTAGCCCAGCCTTAGCCAACGCATAATATGCGACCAAGCAATCAATACTGTTTGGTAGTAAAACTCCGACTCTATCGCCGGGGATCAAACCAACATCTAATAATCCATTCCCCACTATGTTAGTGAGTCGATCAAACTCTTGGAATGAGACCTGCCTCGAGCCTTCGGTTAAGCAAATGTTGTCTTGGAAGTAAGTAGCAGCCCGGCTTATCAAGGAGCTAATTTGCATAGTGGGTATACCTTCGAAAAAATTTTCACTGTTTTTAAATAATTGTTTTCCCCGATTTTAACCTAAATATGATATTAGCTAGAAGCGCCCGTTATACAAAAATTTTTAATTGGATTATTTTTTGGTTGCAGGCGTGATGAAATGCTATGCTTCTTACTGATGAAAATTTAGTTATCCCATTGACCCAGTCAAATATGCACACCCTGCTATGCTCCTACCTCTCTGGAAGTGAAAATTCTTGCAGCATTGGTGGTATGGGAGCGCTTGCGGAGTTTCATACCACCCATCCAACCGAACTACAATCGCATGACAATTACTTTTGTGCTAACTCGGAACTAGGATGCATTTCGATAAAAATCCAGAGCGATCAGGAAGTCCTAGCCTACGAAACTTTAGGCAAGCATGAAGATTCTTGGCGATGGGGGCTTATATTTTCTATTCCTAAAGAATCATGCAGCCTCCCAAACTATACCGTTCTGCGAGAAATAGGCAAAGATAGTAACGCGAATAACCCTGCCCATCGAAACGACTTATTATTCGATATTGGTACTGGTATCCCACATGTACAATTTTGTATTCGGACAAATGAGAATGAATTAATATCTCTCTTACAGCGGCACGAAGGTACTGCTATAGCAACATCGGGAAGCCCAGTTTTAGATATCGTTGCCAAAGCAAGTCCTCACAGGGTAGTGCAGTCTCAAACAGCGCGTATAGAGGTTTACCAAAAAATAGACCTTTACAAAACCCCCATGGGACCGCACACGCACCTTTTACCGAAGCTTCTAAGAGGCAAAAGATCGCATACAAGCAATGTTCCTTTGCCATTAACTCAAGCGCCCCAGCTGACTATCTATCCTGCAAATCCACTATTCGATAGGTACGGACACAGACGGAAATTTAATAAGGCAGCTTACGACAGATTTTTGCCATCGCTTATAGCCTACAGTGCGCCGGAATTTTATGCAGAAAAAATAAGGCTACGTACCGCGCTGTTAAATCATGTCAGCCCTGAAGACTACCCCCCGCCCAACTCACGCCTCACACGAACCGCACATGAGATAGAACTGAGACAGCAGACTCACCTGAGCTCAGAAAAAAAGTATATCAATCAGTGGCGAAAAAAGAAAAGGAACCACCATGCCTGACAAAAACTATAAATTTTTCTCGTTTATCATGGCAGCTTTTGTAACAGTGATATTGTGCTCTAATCTAATCGGGCCGGCAAAAATCTGTCAGGTAGAACTGCCCTTTGCATTGCCAATTATCGGAAGTCTACTAGTTTTTGGCGCGGGAAATCTCTTTTTTCCTATCAGTTATATTTTCGGGGATATTCTAACTGAAGTTTACGGATATGCGCGGGCTCGAAAAGTCATATGGGCCGGTTTTGGTGCGATGATATTTGCGACTTTTATGTCTCAAATCGTGATACATATGCCCGTTCACGAGCCCGAGCCATTTAACGCCGTACTACAACCGGCGCTAGAAATAGTTTTCGGTTCTACTGGAAGAATAGTCATAGCCTCTATTGTTGCTTTCTGGGCAGGTGATTTTGTTAATGCATACGTACTAGCAAAAATGAAGATCCTCACTTCCGGTCGGCACTTATGGGCTCGCACGATAGGATCCACTATGGTCGGACAGTCCGTGGACAGTCTAATTTTTTACCCTGTTGCATTTTACGGCATCTGGAGCAACGAAGGATTGATCGCAGTCGTACTATTCAATTTCGCATTCAAGGTGTCTATTGAAATAATCATGACTCCTGCAACATATAAAGCAGTTTCGACGCTTAAAAAATTAGAAGATGAAGACTACTACGACGTCTCCACAAACTTCTCACCATTCAAGCTAGACAACAAGTAAACGAACGCAAGTTAGCTTCGCTCATGACAAAACCTCGTCGCTAAGCCAATTAGAAAATTCCCCCCTTAACTCCTCACTTTTCATCGCGTAGGCTACATTTGCCTGCAAGTACCCCAACTTCGACCCACAGTCATATCTAATCCCATCAAATCTATACGCATCAATTCGCTCTTTCGCTAATATATTTGATATGGCATCAGTTATTTGGATCTCCCCACCAACACCGAGTTTTGTATCTTCGATAATGGACATGATGCTAGTTGGTAGGATGTAGCGACCGACAACGCCCAGACGACTTGGGGCGCTTTCTGGGGAAGGTTTCTCGACTATCGTCATTATTTTACTCACTTTTGCGGAAGAATCTTCAGTGCTCACGATACCGTATTTTTTAGTTTCAGATTCGGCTACTTCCTCGACACCAATTGCACCGCATTTATTTTTTTTATAAAGCTCCATCATCTGTGTCATACATCCACTATCCGAGCCACCATCAATCAGATCGTCTGGAAGTAATACCGCAAAGTGTTGCTCTTTGATGAATGGTCGCGCCAGCCATACAGCATGACCTAGCCCAAGAGCTTCAGGCTGCTCGATATACCGGCAAGTTACCGAAGGAGCAATAGTTCTAGTCAGTGCGTCGACTTCCTGCTCTGTTTTCGTTTTAGCTAACCTCGCTCGCAAACCAGGGGCATCGGAAAAATGTTGAGCGATACTCTTTTCTTCTTTACGAACAATAAAAATAATTTGCTCGAAGCCTGCATCAGCAGCCTCTTCGGCGGCATACTGGATTAAAGGTTTATCCACAATCGGAAGTAACTCTTTACGACATGCCTTTGTCGCTGGGAGAAACCTTGTTCCGAGACCTGCCGCAGGAAAAATAATTGTTTTTAAAGATAGCTCTGACAAAGTAAATTCCTCTTAGCTTTTGGTTAGAATTATTGTAGTGTGGGTATGATTTTTTTTAATAAAACATGGATAGCTGGCTCGTCGTAACGTCTGACTAGGTCCTTGAGGCGCGCGATTTCTTGCCCAACCGTTTCTGCACCTTTGACTGCGTTTACACTCAATAACAGCTTCTCATGCTTAGTCCGAGAAAGCTCCTCATCTGAGTGGAATAATTCCTCATCTAGTTTTTCACCTGGTCTCAGACCGATATATTCAATTCGTATGTCTCTATCAAGAGTCTTCCCAGACAAGCGTATGACTTGCTCTGCCAAATAACGAATATTCACCGGCTCTCCCATATCTAATACAAAAACCTCTCCTCCCGAACCAGTAGTACTTGCCTCTAAAATAAGTTGACTAGCTTCAGACACTGTCATGAAATATCGTCTAGCGTCAGGGTGAGTCACTGTCACAGGACCTCCATCTTCTATTTGGGCACGGAACAGAGGGACAACACTGCCGGTAGACCCTAGTACGTTACCAAATCTCACCGTAATAAAGTTAGTTGAGACCTGAGTATTCTTATGTGCGCATAACAGCTCTGCTATCCGCTTAGTAGCACCCATTATACTGGAGGGTTTTACTGCCTTATCGGTTGATATTAGAACAAATGTCTCGCACTCAAATCTCGCGGCCGCATCGATGATTAAATTTGTACCTAATATATTATTACTTACCGCCTCTCTCAGATAATTCTCCAAGATCGGAACATGCTTATAAGCCGCCGCGTGATAGACATGCGATGGATGATACTGTTCAAACAAAAATTCTATCGCCTCAGCATCCCTAATATCACCAAGCAAAAAGATACAATCTAGCTTCGGATACTTTGCCTTTATTTCTCGCTCGGCCTGGTACAAATTTAATTCACTATTATCAAATACTATAAGCCTTTTCAGTTCTAAATCAGCCAACTGTCGACAAAGCTCCACACCAACAGAGCCGCCACCTCCGGTGACTAAAACGGTTTTAGCCAATAACCCCGCTCGTACAGTCTCCCAATCTAATTGTACCTTGTCACGACCAAGCAAATCGTCGACAGACACCTCACGCACGGACTCGAGTCTTACCTGATCAGCACCACTATCCAAAAATTTAGGGAGAATCCTAAAATTCTTCCCGCTATCACCACATGCGTCTACTACCCGCTGCATCTCACTCGAGCTAGCGGACGGAACTGCAATTATGATGAGATCGACGTTGTGTTTTGTTACTAAGTCCGAGATTTGAGCAACTGTACCAAGAACTGGAATGCTATGGATGCGGGATTTAAACAAATCTAAGTCATCATCTACAAACCCTACCGCAGTATACTCTCTAGATCGTTTTATCTCCCTTAGTACAGCTTCTCCAGCGATACCAGCACCTATGATTAATATTCTCTCACCGTGACCTATAGACGCGATACCTAAATCGCGATCCTTCCACATACGAAATACGAGACGCGAGCTCCCAAGAAAAAAAATAAGAAATAGTGGATATAAAATAAATACGGATCTCGGTGTCGGCTGAAACATAGACACAAAAGACACTATCGTGTGGATAGCTAAAGTACCAAGCACTGCCGCGCCCCCGACCCCAACTAGATCTTGGAGACTAGCGAACCTCCATTGACCCCGATAAAGTTTAAAAAGGTTAAAAACAATTCCTTGTACAACCATAACGATCGGCAAAACAAACAAACAGCTCTTCAAAAACACTTCCGGGGGATGTTCGAAATTAAATCGTGCGTACAAAGCGAGCACCCACGCTGCACCACTGGCTGACACGTCGTGAATTATTACTTTTGTTTTGGAGCTAATTCGCATACTTTTGATTTATATTACAAGTTGCTAAAAAAATTAAATATAGCGTTTGCGCAAATGATACCAGACGAGACTCAGGCTCACATAGACCCCTACCAGAATCAATAAACTATAGTCCTGATATGTATAAGCCATCCAAGCAGCCGGCCAACAATAAAAGCAGTTCAATAATAGTAATTTAAACGTAACCTTGCGCGGAGTAGCACCCGCTAATATTAATTTTTGGTAAAGATGACTGCGATGAGCTTGCCACCAACTCTGACCTGAAAAGACTCGAGCTCCCAAAGTCAGGCTAGAGTCTATGATAAACGGAGCAAATAAAAGGAGTGGAACGCACAAAGTCAACCCACCGCGCGCACCAATGATCCCGATAACGACAATGTGGAACCCAATGAAATAACTTCCAACGTCACCCATAAAAATTCTTGCTGGATTGCGGATATTTAACATAAGAAAACCCAAAATACAGCCGAGTAAAACAGTCATATACGGCGTATACGAATAAAGATTAATCTGCTCAAAAAAGTAGATATGAGACAATACGAAAAGAGCTGCTTGGGTACCCGCAAACCCATCTGCTCCATCCATAAAATTGAATATATTGACAGTAGATATAATGGCTAGAACAAGTATCAATACCAACAAATGAGAAGGTGTCACTTCAAAAACCAAATAGACAAAAAATAGTGCCAGCATCAATTGAAAGAACACTCTGAAAAGTACACTCTTTGGGGCTATGTCATCCCACCCGCCCAAAATCGCGAAGCCCAGCCCAACCCAAGCTAGTGCGTGCCCGTCTAGAAAGCTATTGCCCTGGTAAAGCAGCCAGCCTGTTAAAATTAATGCAATAACCGCCCCGCCGGCTGTAGGGGTAGGAGCATCGTGCAGACTCCTGCTATTTGGGATATCGATAATAGAATACTGACGAACCACGAAAATTAGCAGGTGCGATAGTAGGTATACCGAAACTAAAGGTGCAAGTAAGTGTGAAACTAAATTAACCTCGTTCATCGAGATACCATTTGCCAGTCTTAAGTAGACCTTCATTAAAAGAAAATTTGGGATCCCATTTTAAGATCCGACGCGCTTCGGTCGAATCTACTGCCAATGAATCTAGAACCCGACTCGCCATACCACGCCGTCCCAAACAGGCGGCGGCGAAAACAAGAATAGGCTTAGGAATATAAAATAGTCGAGCGGGCACATGAAGATTTTTTGCCAAAGATCTAACTAGATCGGTCGTAGAGATAGTAGTGTCAGCTACGGTAAAAATTTCGCATTTTTTTGTATCCCTAGAAAGCGCGGCTACCACCGCTTGCCCTAGGTTTTCAACATAAATAAAACTTCTCCTATTATCTATACCGCTTAAGGGAAGAGGTATTCCTCTGAGCAACGCACGACAGAGAAGATCTAAATTTCCCTTTTGTCCCGGTCCAAATACCAGAGGAGGACGCAAAATGACTCTGCTCATACCGCTAACACTATCTAGAAACTTTTCAGCCTGATATTTACTGATACCATATCGATCCTTTGGATCGGGATCTCGAAAGCTCGTCATTTGATCCTGGAAATCAACAGTTTTTTCACCATTCACTTTAATTGTGCTTACAAAAACAAAGTTTGTTACGTTAGCCGATCTCGACTGCTTGGCTAAATTGAACGTACCTAGAGCATTGACAGTATGGCAGAGACTCGAGATATCCTTAGAATCCTTATAGGTACTGTGCGTGACGCCGACTAAATGCACTACCGATGAAACACCTCCTAAAGCTCCCGACCAATCTGTATCTGGGCCGACGGAACCAACAGCCACCATTTGACAATTAGGCAGCCTATTCAACGAATTGCGCGTCGCGGCAACAACGTGATAGCCGGCCTCCGTTAATTGCCTACAAACAATTGACCCTATAAAGCCGTCAGCTCCGGTCACCAATACTTTACGTTTTACCGACATGAGTTATAAGTGCCTAGACTCGATTAAAAAACGTTGCGCGATAGCTTGATCAATTATAAAAGCTGTTTAAAGCATGTATCACGGAATCTTGCTCACTTTCTGATAGGTAGGCGTGGACAGGCAGACTCAAGACTCTCGACGCTACCCGCTCCGAGATAGGCAATCTTAATCCTGATGAGACTATCTCCGCAAAAACCGGTTGCTTATGAAGTGGCCTAGGATAATGAACTGCTGTAGGAATATCCTGCGACGCCATGAAGTCTCTAAGGGAATCTCTTTTATCCACCTGAATGGTGTATTGTGCAAATACGCTTGTGTTCATGGAGTCAATAAAAGGGGTGGTGACCGACTTCTCTAAACTACCAATGAACTTACTATACCTTTCCCCACATCGGATACGATCCTCAATCTCTTCATTAAATTTTTCAAGTTTAGCCAGCAACACGGCTGCTTGTATCGTGTCAAGTCTGCCATTTACTCCCAACGTCGTATGGTGATACCGCTCGGTCTGGCCGTGTAGACTGATGCTCTTCATCCTCTCCGCAAGTTTGGCGTCATTTGTGAAGCAAGCGCCACCGTCTCCATAACATCCGAGGGGCTTCGACGGGAAAAAGCTAGTGCACCCAATGAGGGATAGTCCGCCGGATCTTTTCCCTTTGTGGGTCGCCCCAAAACTTTGAGCTGCGTCCTCTATCACCGATATTTTGCACTCCGCTGCGATCGAATTAATGGTATCCATATCCGCACACTGTCCGTATAAAGATACTGGCATAATCGCTTTCGTGCGAGAAGTAATCGCCGGCGCTATTAATAATGGATCGATATTACAAGTCCTCTCATCAATATCGACAAACACAGGTTTTGCCCCGAGTAACGCAATAGTCTCTGCGGTTGATATGAAAGAGAAAGGCGTCGTGATAACCTCGTCACCTGGCTCAATACCTAGGGCCATCATCGCAATGAGCAAAGCATCTGTGCCACTAGACACTGCAACGCAATGCTTCACTCCAACAAAATCAGCGAGAGCAATTTCTAGATCATCGACCTCTGGTCCGTTGATATATTGTCCGTGCTGCAGTACCGCCAAGACTCGCCGGTCGACGTCTTTTTTTAGAGTCTGATACTGACTCTTCAGATCTACAAATTCCATAACACCTTCTAAAACTGTAAGTTGTTAACAGCCGACACCATAATACTGAAAGCCAGCATTTTCTATATAATTTCTTTCGTAAATATTTCTTAAATCAACGACAGTTTGTCCGCACATTAATGTCTGGATTAATTCAAAATCAAGATTTTTGTACGAATCCCACTCTGTCATCAGCACTAGAACATCCGTTTGATGACAAACATCGTACATCTTATCGCAGTAACAAATCGAACTAGGTAGCACTAGTTTAGCCTGCTTCATTCCCTCCGGATCATGCGCCTTAATCTGAGCACCTGCTCGCTCCAACTCACCGAGAATATAAATAGCAGGAGACTCCCGCATATCATCGGTGTTCGGCTTAAAAGTTAATCCCATAATACCAATATTTTTTCCCTGTAAACGTCCTCCACACGCCAGTCTGATTTTTTGCACCATACGCTCCATCTGACGTCTGTTCGCTTCAATTACAGATGTCACTATCCGAGCCTCGGTATTATTATCTTGCGCAATATTGACCAGTGCTCGCGTATCTTTGGGGAAGCAAGAACCTCCGACTCCGGGTCCGGGATTTAAAAATCGAGGACCAATGCGCCTATCAAGTCCCATACCTTTTGCGACCGCTTTTACGTTAGCTCCAGATGCATCGCACAATGCGGCCATCTCGTTGATAAAGGCGACCTTTGTTGCTAAAAACGCGTTGGCTGCATATTTCGTAAGTTCCGCACTCTTAGTATCCATCGTGACTAAAGAAACCCCTTGATTCGTTAGGGGCTGATAAATCTGCTCAAGGAGCTCCTTGGGCCTGGGATTATCCACGCCTACAATAATCCTATCCGGCTTCATGAAATCGTCAATCGCCGAGCCTTCTCTGAGAAATTCAGGATTCGACGCCACATCAAACTTTGCCTTTTTGTTGGCTCCAGAAATGATTTTGGATACCTGGTCTGCAGTACCAACAGGTACCGTGGACTTGTTGACAATGACGGTATAGTTTTCCAACATCGGTGCTACAAGACGGGCTGCGTTTTCCACGTAGGCAGTGTTTATTCCACCAGTGCGTCCGTCAGTTGGAGTACCAACAGCAATAAAGATAACGTCTACATCGCACAAAGAATCTCCGAAAGTGGACTCAAAGTTCAGTCTACCCTCCGACACATTGCGCACAACCATAGCCTCAAGGTAGGGCTCAAAAATAGGGATTTTGCCCGCCCGCAGCATTTTAATTTTACTCGCATCTGTATCTATGCAGGTCACTTTTACTCCGAT
>CAJWTO010000002.1 GCA_913047675.1 uncultured Pseudomonadota bacterium
TCATTGACGGCCGAGTAGATCATGCGGTACTGCTGGAGTTGTTTACCGACGATGGAGTTGGGACATTGATAGAATGAATGTGAAAAAAAAGCGTCGATTGCAGATCTTAGAGACTTTGGCGACAGAGCTGGAATCAAAGCCAGGGTCCAAAATAACCACCGCAGCTCTTGCTAAGGCTGTAGGAGTTTCTGAGGCTGCGCTCTATAGACATTTTGCGAGTAAGGCGCAAATGTTTGAGGCGCTAATTGAATTTGCCGAAGATGCGGTATTCGGGCTTTTTAATCAAATCATGCGTGAAGAGAGAGATGCTACCAAGCGATGTTACCAATTAGTTTTTGTTATGCTAAGGTTTGCCGAAAAAAATCCTGGAATAGTGCGCGTTTTAATGGGTGATATTTTAGTTGGAGAGCATGAAAGGTTGAGGCAGCGAGTGGGGCGTTTTTTTGCCAGGATCGAGACCCAATTTAAGCAAGTATTGCGTGAACACAATTTGAGTGATGGGGAGGAGGCAGAAATGGAGCAAATCGTATTTCAAGCACAAATTTTGCTCAGCATACTCCGAGGGCGATTAAATAGATTCGTAATTGAAGATTTCAAGGAATCACCAGCTTCCTGTTGGAATGAGAATTGGGCACTTATAAAAAATGGTCTGTTCGGATAATCCCAATTGGCTTATATACCGTAATCTTTTTGATATTGTCTGATGCCTTCTATATTTTCAGTATACTCTTCCGCACCTCTAACAAATTCCATGATATCCGCTAAAGAAATTATACTAAACACTGGCACATTGTAGCGAGTAGCTACCTCTTGTATTGCAGATAAATGCCCACTTCCTTTTTCTTGTCGGTCTAATGCGACACAGATACCGGCCAGCTTAGCACCAGTCTCGGAAATCAGTTCATGTGATTCTCTGACCGAGGTTCCTGCCGATATCACATCATCGATAATTAACGCCTGCCCAGCTAGGTCCGCACCGAAAGTAATACCTCCTTCTCCGTGATCTTTTGGCTCTTTCCTATTAAAGCAGAAGGAAATATCGATGTTATATTCATTAAACATCGCGATAGCAACCGCTGAAGCTATAGGAATTCCTTTGTATGCTGGACCAAAAAGTATTTCAAACTCGAGGTCATGGTCTACTATTGCACTTGCGTACGCTTTTCCTAGGAGTGCTAGCGTCGAGCCACTATCGAAATGTCCGGTATTAAAGAAATATGGACTTTTTCGTCCTGATTTTAGCGTGAAGTCTCCAAATTGGAGTACGTTATTATCTAACGCGGCGGTGATGAAATCTTTTTTATATTGCTTCATTTCTATCGTTGATTGACGCCTCTATGAGATTGATATAATGATATATCTTACATCCCAATAGTAAAGGTAAAATAAGGGTAGAAATAAAAATGCGAGTGATCAGTGCTAATTTGAACGGGATACGGTCGGCTCATGCTAAAGGCTTCTATCGCTGGTTAGCGCGGCAGAAGGCAGACTTCGTTTGTCTACAGGAGACTAAGGCACAACCCGATCAATTAAGTAACGCGATACTAAATCCTAAAAATTGGTACACGAATTTCGAGTCCGCTGAAAAAAAAGGTTACAGCGGCGTCGCTCTCTTTTCGAGACTTCAACCGGATAGGATTATACGGGGTTTGGGTGACCGAGAACTTGACCTTGAGGGACGTTATTTACAGATAGATATCGGTAGGCTTTCAGTGGCGTCTGTTTATTTTCCCTCAGGATCGTCTGGTGATCTCAGACAAGAGACGAAGTTTAGATTTATGGATATCTTTGATCAAAAACTCCGCGATGCTAATAAGCAGGGAAGGAATTATATTTTCTGTGGCGATTGGAATATTGCCCATAAAGAGATTGATCTGAGAAATTGGAAAGGGAATAAAAAGAACTCTGGATTTTTACCCAAAGAGCGAGCGTGGTTAGATAGGGTTTTTGGTAAGTTAGATTATATTGATGCGTTTAGAGTAGTCGAAAAGCGCGAAGGACAATACACCTGGTGGTCCAATAGGGGGAACGCCTACGCTAATAATGTTGGGTGGCGAATAGATTATCAGGTGGTTAGTAAGGCGTTGGAAGATAAAATTACCAAAGCGACGATTTATAAGATCAAGCGGTTTTCGGACCATGCCCCTTTAATTGTCGACTATGATTTTGAGGTGCCAAATATCTTATGATCATGATTGGTTAATTTTATAGATTGCGATCTCTGCACGTAGGTTTGGAAATAATGGCATACCTATTATTTTCTCATGGTGGGCATTCAGCGTGGCTCTTTCCAATATGCTGATATTGCGTGTCTTACACAGCTCATCAAAATCTTTTACAGTGCACATGTGAATATTAGGAGTGTCGTACCACGAGTGTGGAAGGTGTTCGGTTATGGGCATCTTGCCAAGGGCTAATTGCAATCTGCACTTCCAGTTTCCCATATTAGGAAAGGTGATAATGCCCTGCCCGCCAACTCGGAGCATATCATCAATAGTTTTATGAGGGTGGTGCACCGCTTGTATAGTCTGAGACATGATTACATAGTCAAAAGAATCATCTTCAAAGTCATTTAGCCCATCATCTATGTTGGACTGGATAACGTTTACATTATGATCAACACATGCTTTGATATTATCTGTATCTATTTCTATCCCATAACCTATCACCTGTTTTTCTTCTCGAAGTGCCGCCAGAAATGTGCCGTCACCACAGCCTAAATCGAGCACTTTAGAGCCATTTTCAATCCAATCGGCTATAAGGGTTAGCTCTGGTCGCAATTCCGAAATCTTCATTATGTGCAAATACCTTGAAAATACTTCGTTAATATTTGGTGATAATCTGGGATTGGTAGAAGGAAGGAATCGTGTCCAAATTCTGATTCTATCTCGCAATAGCTAACATCTTTGTTTGAGTAAAGAAGTGAACGAACGATTTCTCTCGAGCGTGCGGGAGAAAATCTCCAGTCGCTGGAGAAAGAGACGACCAAAAATCGAGCAGACGCGCTAGCCATTGTTTTCCTTAAATCATCACCGTGGTTTTGGGCGGGATCAAAGTAGTCTAGCGCACGAGTCATCAACAAATATGTGTTAGCATCAAATCTATTAACAAATGCATCTCCTTGATATTGTAAATAGGACTCAACCTCGAACTCAGCGCCAAAACTGAAACTAGTATTCTTATCCGTGCGTTCCCGCCCAAACTTGGCGCGCAATCCGTCGTCCGATAAATAAGTCATATGGCCTATCATTCGAGCCAATTTAAGTCCGTCGGTCGGGGTAGTATTTTTTTCATTGTAGTGACCATTATTGAAATTCGGGTCTGCCAAAATAGCTTGCCTAGATATTTCGTTGAATGCGATATTTTGGGTCGAAAGCTTAGAGGCTGCTGCTATTACGATTGCGTTACGTACACGATTCGGATAGGCCACGGACCACTGTAGGGCCTGCATGCCCCCGAGACTGCCACCCATAACTGCAGCCCAAGACTCTATTCGTAGCTCATCTGCAAGTCTGGCTTGACTTTCAACCCAATCGCGCACTGTGACAATGGGAAAATCTGGTCCATAGCATTTACCACTAGATGGGTTTTTAGAAAGAGGCCCAGTAGATCCCCCACAACCACCAAGATTATTGGGACAAACTACGAAAAATTTATTTGTATCGAGGGGTCTATTTGGTCCGATACAGTTGTCCCACCAACCTGGTTTGCGATCGTCAATCCGATTGTAGCCTGCGGCATGATGATCTCCAGACAAAGCGTGGCAAATTAAAACTGCATTAGTGCGGGCCGAGTTTAGGGTACCGTAAGTTTCGTAACAAATTTCGTAACTTTCTAAGGTCTCTCCACTATCTAGAGATAGGGGTTCATTGATGACGCAAGTCGCAGGTGTAACGATGCCTACACTTTCTTTATTTTTATCGTTTCTCATTTGTAAATCACTATAAGAAGATATTGCTGAGATCTTTAAGAGGAGAAACGACTAATATTAATACTAGCTGTAGCACAATAATGACCAATAAGGGAGAGAAGTCCAACCCTGTGCTCATAGGTAGCACTTTCCGCGCTCGATCCAAAAGCGGATTGGTTATCGAATTTATCACGTCGACGATTGGATGATAAGAGCCGGCAGAGAACCAACTGATTAAGGCGTTTATTATGATCGCCCAAATTAATATTCGGGTAAATTTCGCGATTATTTCTCCTATCGAAAACACGAAGATTGAAATTATGTTTGGGTCAAGTGTTGAGATCATTCTCAACGACAACCATGTGAGCATCATCTGCATCGCGATGAGTATTAATAGAGAGGCCGAGTCTAATGACCGGAATCTTGGTAGGTAGCGTCTGGTTGGTTGTAGTATCGGGTCAGTGATTACTTTAATACTTTGACTAATTGGATTGCGACTATCTGCTCCCATTAGTTGCAGAATCAGCCGGAGTAGCGCAATAAATATTGCTGAGCCGAGTAAAATATTTATTAAAAAAAGCCCCGCATTAGAGGTGTATGTTCCCATTAGCTTTTAGTTACCTTTAGCAAGCTCTATGGATCGATCCCTGGCTGCAGTAACAGCCGATTTAACGATACGATCGATCTCTTCTGCGGCAAAAACTCTTAAAGCCGCTTCCGTTGTTCCATTTGGAGAAGTTACGTTTTCCCTCAGCTCCCCTGGGCTTTCTGACGCGTTTCTCGCTAATTTACACGCACCATAGGCCGTCTGTACAGCCAGCTCCTTAGCTAATTCGGCAGATAACCCAAGCTCAACTGCGCAGCTTTCCAAAAGTTCAATCAGCATAAAAAAATATGCTGGCCCACTTCCCGAGATAGCGGTTACCGCGTCCATGAGGGATTCTTTATTAAGCCACACGGTTTTTCCTACTGCAGTCAATAGATTTTCGGCATCAGAGCGTTGCAACTCAGTGACATTTTGATTGGCGATTAGTGCCGTGATCCCGGCGCGGATTATCGCGGGCGTATTAGGCATGCACCTTACAATGGCAATATTTTTCTCGCTATAGCTGTTAAGTTGTTCGAGGTTAACCCCCGCGGCCACAGAAATATAAAGGAGATTTTCTCTTCCGGAGGCGGCGACGGATTGGAGAGCTTTACCTATTATTTGGGGTTTAACCGAAAGTACAACTATATCAGCGTTTTTAGTCGCTTCTTCGTTGTTAGAAAAAGTATTCGTATCAAAAAGCGAAGCACATTTTTCTCGCGCAGTGACGGAGGGATCTGAGACGCTTATATCTTTTCCGGCAACACCAGATTCGCGGGCGCCTTGTATTAGTGCTTGTCCCATATTGCCAGCGCCTATGAAGGCATATTTTTTTTTCTTTGTCACAAGGATCTCTTAATTGCTTATTACACCTATGTCAGCTCGGTCGAGGACCAAAAAGTCCTTCCCCTATTCTAACCATTGTTGAACCTACGGCAATGGCTGCTTTGTAATCTTGACTGGTTCCTATCGATAATGAGTCGAATTCAGGATGATATGAATTGATGGCTTCTATTAGAGGCATAAAGGACTCACGCTGAAGCTTAAAGCTATCGTATTGGGCGGGCATACCCATGACACCGCGCAGTCTTAGCCAACGGAAAGTCTTTACGCGAGCAACCATTTGTGGCAAAGCCTCCAAACTGACACCCGACTTAGAGTCCTCCCCACTAATATTTACTTGTATTAATACATTAAGTACTTTCTTCATTTTGGCCCGATGCTCATTAAGCCTAAACGCAATTTTTTCGCGTTCAATTGTATGTACCCAGTCAAAATTCTCAGCGATGGCTAATGTTTTATTACTTTGAATCTTTCCTATGAAATGCCAAGAAATATCCTTCTCCTTAAAGTGATATATTTTGCCTATCGCTTCTTGTAGGTAGTTCTCACCAAATGCACGCTGACCCGACTCATACGCCAGTTTTATTGAATCAATCGACTGCTTTTTACTCACTGCTAGTAGCTTTACCGATTTTTTGGGTCGATCAAAGCATTGCTCATACTCTTGTATATTTTTTTTTAATGCCTGCAGTCGGTCGGGTACGGATTTCATTGGAGTATTCTAGTCTCTTATTTTCTGGATAGCATGCCCTTTGACAAAACAAAGTATAAGCAAACCGGCTACCCGTGTGATATTTTTATAGTAATTAAGTTTCTCAGTAAAATGCGATGTGCTCAAAATATTTTTCATTATTAGTAATTTTCGCTGTGTGTTTTTTTCAACTTGGGATAGCGTCTGCCGCCTCAGCGATTGAATGGGTCCCTTTAAATGGACTATCGGAAGCATTAAAGCTAAAAATGAGCCATATGCGCATTGCACGGTGTATACCAGAGAAGTCCGATATTGATTTACCTATCTACCCAGATGCAACCGTCATATCTGTCAGCTGGGGCAAAGTCGCACCTGAGTGCCTTAATAGAGACGGTTGGGAGGACTTGGGAGCGATAGTTTTCGCATCGCGTGCAGATAAAACTATTGTAGTTGAGTGGTATGCTCGTGAGCTACCCGAGTATCTGGAATATGAGGGGACAGCTGGAACAATGCTCATAAAAAGCGAGATTGATAATTTTTTATGGGAACGTGATTATGCCAAGTACCCAAATATAACAGTTACTTTGCCGTCCGATGAATTTTTGGATGCTGGCTACAGAACTTTCATAGAGCTCAATCGTCCCACAGAATGAGCAGAAGAAAAATGAGGCTAGTGTACTATTTTTCTTGAGCAATTTTATTTCTTTAAGCTTAACTGGTAACTTACCAATATAAGTTATCAGGTGTTAGAGGAGTAAGTGGATGTCACGTGAAAGAAAAAAAGCGGAACCTGTTAAGCAACTTGAAAATGAGAAGGTGATTATTACCGAATGGAAATTTTCTCCAGGAGCTGAGACAGGATGGCATGTGCATGAACATGATTATGTAGTAGTACCATTAACCACTGGCCGGCTTTTGTTGGAAACCTCAAACGGAGAATTGTCAGCAGATCTAGTTGTTGGCCAATCCTATAGTCGCGAAGTTGGTACTGAACATAATGTTATAAATGACAATGAATTCGATTTATCATTTGTTGAAATAGAGCTAAAGTGAAAAATTTAACCTTACGATTTAGGTATTCTGATGTACACAACTGAAACACTTATAGATAAACATGAGTTGTGGTTTGATACAGGAGATATGTTAAACGGCAGTTTGTACGTGAGTACATGCGACTCAGATATACTAGATCGTGTGATAAGTATGTTCCGTAAGTCTGGCCTATGGTCTGACGCTCCCGAGAGCCAAGTTCTTGCAACTCAGAAAGAGGCGTATAAAGCCCAGTTAATTTTTGTGGCTGCTATTGAGTACCGTGTCGTTGAAGAAAAACTTTTGCTAGTCAGATTCAATCATCCTAAATATCCTTCGAGTACAGAGCGATGGCGCAGCTGGTCAAACGCTTGTGACAGTGCTTTTGAGCGGATTTTAAATGATTAGATTACCCTCGTATTTGTTTTTTGTATGCCTATTTTCTTTATTTGGCTGCAGCTTAGGCGAGGAGACTTTATTTCAAGAATACCCATCACCCGATGGCCTTTATAGCATGCGGGTGACCGTTACTGAGCCCAGAATGCCGTTAGGTCCACTATACGTGACCGCTTATCTTATAAAAACTTCGGAAACCGAAAAAGCAAAAAAGATCTTTCATAGTAAATTGGAAAATGATGGTGTTCCTTTCACCGCCACAAATATTGCTGTCAGGTGGATGAGTCAGAAAACAGCGTTGGTTTGCTTGAGGGCGACAGATCTGCCGGATCACGGTTTTTATATGGAACTCGACGAATCGCTCGAGTTGTCATTGCTTGACGATTGTTAGTCTTCTATTTTCGGTTTATCAAGGTGTGACTTGAGTTCTAGCATGTATTTGGAGCAACTAGTCTTAGAGATCGAACATTCTGTTCTAGCTCGTTTAGAAAGTACGAAACCATTTGTGGTTGGTTTCTCAGGCGCGCAGGGCTCTGGGAAAAGTACGATATGTAGTAATTTACAAAACAATTTAGTTAAGCGAGGTTTAGTAACTTTAACTTTGGGATTAGACGACTTTTATCTAGAAAATAGCGAGCGATTAGCGTTAGGCAAAGAAGTACATCCACTTTGTTCAGTGAGAGGAGTGCCTGGAACACATGATGTAAAATACCTTAAAGCTACTTTATCGGCGCTGATAAAGGCAGATGGGGGCTCTAAAATATGTTGGCCCTCGTTTTCCAAAGCGTCTGACGATAGGCATGGGCAAAATCAGTTTTATTACCATGAGGGACATGTCGATGTCATTTTATTGGAAGGCTGGTGTGTAGGCGCACGTTCAAGCTTTGTTCAAAGCTTGGCAGAAAATGAATGGGAGTTTGAGCACGATCCCCGTTGTTGTTGGAAGGAGTGGACAAAAAATGCTGCAATACAATATGAGTCAATATGGCAAGAAATTGATTTTGCAGTGATGTTGTTTCAGAGCTCTTTTGAGCGAGTGATTGATGCCCGATGGCGACAGGAAATGGATCTTTTAAAAAGATCCGGTGAGAGTCAGTTTCAATCAAGGTCGGATGTTGTTGAGTTCTGTCAGCATTATCGCAGTTGGACGAGAGGAATGTGTATGCACTTCCCAAGTTTAGCAGACTTAGTGTTTGATTGTTTGGATGGCTATTCTTACGTGACTCGAAAAACTTGAGCGCTCCCTAAATAGTGCTTCCCATGTTATTATTTTTCAATCATCTTTCACTATATTGACTCTATATAGTTTGTGACCACTTTTTAAATATTTCAGCTCGAAATTTGAAATAGGATGCTTTGGCAGCCAACTATGAACCTCAACTTTTTTGTTCAAGAAGTATTGTGTTACCCACGCAAATTCTAGAGCATATATTTTCCAATTAGTGCGTAGCTCCAGATTCTGGCTTGAGGAAAGCAGATAAGGCATTATTGGATGCGCATGCCACCGCCGCATAAGTTGCTCCTGTTTGGGCCATGGATTTGGATAGAGAAGATACTGTTTTTTTATATTCCATTTGTGTCGGTAAGCATATAGCCATATTTCTGGGAGATTTGCGCGGAGGAATATTAGGTTTTCGGGTAAAGGGGAGTATTTTTTGGCTTTACTTAAGCGGTGACTACTTTTGTCGATAGCAACGATTGTATGATCGGTTAGTTTTTTGGCTAGTCGGATCGCACTCTCCCCAGTTCCACAACCACAATCCATAACAAGTGGTTTCGCGCTTCGTTCGATTTGCTCTTGTGTCGCCTTTAATATTCGTGTTGTCTCAGCCCCAATTGGATTTTGATATTTTAGTAGGTCTTTATGCTTATTAGAAACACGCGCGAGATTTGGGTGTATGGACTGCTGATTACTCAATACCTTCTTTGAGAGATTATCCTCCACCGAATATAACATTCTCGGCTTCAAAAATAGGTCCATCCACACATACTCGCTTCATAGCCTTACCTTCGGGTGTACTGATTTCGATGGCGCAACCAGCACAGCCCCCGACCGCGCAGGCCATATGTTCTTCAAGCGATATTTGACAAGGGAGATCATACTCGGAGGCTATACTTTGCACTACTTTAAGCATGGCTGTAGGCCCGCAGGCGAACAATTCAATATCATTTTGTTCACTGGAAGAAAGTATGGCGAATTTGGCAAGATCTGTGACGAACCCATCGAAACAACCCGCGTAGCCTTGATTACTGGCTAACCGCGAACAGATGCCCCAGTCTTCTAGCAACGGCATCGCCGCAATAGCATCGCTTGGTACACGAGTTGTCATGATTTGGGAGGGCTTCAACGGGAATGGAAACGGGATCTCAGAGCCCATTAGAACTAGTGGCTCTAGGTTCGACTGTCTTTTCATATTCTCGGCTAAGTAGACCATCGGCGGAATTCCCACACCTCCACCGATCAAAATAGGTTTTTTTCTATAGCCTGATAGTTTGAAAGGCGTTCCAATTGGACCCATGATACTGATAATGGCTCCTACTTGTTGCTTGGCGAGAAGATCGGTGCCTTTCCCCACAGTTTTAAATAGGAACTCAATCCAGCCCTCTCTTGGAGAGGCCCGCATAATTGACATAGGGCGGCGCATCGATAGCTCGTTACTACATTTTACGTGGACGAAGTTTCCTGGTTCAGAGCCGGTAACGATTTCTGGACACTGTACCCGCATCACATGTTGTTCGCCCTCGAAGCTCTGCGTTGCTAATATTTTACCGTCACAGATCTTAATTTTTCCTCGATGGGCATGATTATGGTTTACGACTTGATTCACGTTGGATTCCATTTTTTGAGGACTATTGAAACTTATGACCTAGAATAAATGATCTGGCCATCTGCAATCGTATGAGTCACTTTTCCTGTCATTTCGCGATTTAAAAAGGGAGTATTTTTACCACGACTGATGATGTTGTTGGAGTGACTGGTCCAGATTAGGTTAGGATCAAACACGCAGATATCTGCCACATCACCAACTGTAATACCATTATCACCTTTACCCAGAGCCTTTCCGGGTGCGGAGCTAACCAAGTCGATAGCTCTACTTTCAGTTAGTTGACCATTTCTTACTAGCGCCCATAATAACGACAAAAAAGTATCGTATGATGAAATACCGGGTTCACTTGATGAAAAAGTAGTCGCTTTGGAATCAGCATCTTGAGGCTCATGATGCGGAGAGATTGCGTCAACCTGCCCTTTTTTCAAGCCATTAATAAGCGCGTTCTTGTCTTTTCGACTGCGTAGGGGTGGCCTTACATGATAATTAGAATCGTAGTCGCTTATATCCTGGTCGCATAGGTTTACGTGCGAAATACTTACATCGCAACTCACTGGCAGACCTTTTTGTCGAGCATCGGAGATATATTTGACCGATCTTCCTGCTGATAAAGCTTGGAAGTGGATTTTAGCACCCGTTTGTTCCACTAATATTAGAACTTTACTCAGAGCGATTAGCTCTGCCGAGGATGGAATTCCAACGAGGCCTTTTTTAGTGCTGACCAATCCATCATGCATCGATCCGCCTTTAGCTAGCCATGGGTCTTCACAACTCATAAATACTGTCAAATCGATGGATGCAGCATATTCTAGAGAATTTTTGAGGACGACTGTATCCTGTATCGCTTCCCGAGCGTTTGACACCCCTACACAGCCTATTTCACGCAGAGCACTCATTTCCGCCAAAACTTGTCCTTTGAGGCCCTCCGTTAACGCCCCAATACAATATATTTTGGGCGTCGCGATCCCGCGTGCGCGCTCTTTGATTAATTCTACTACCGCAGGCGTATCGATGACGGGATTAGTTTTAGGCATGCAGCATATACTTGTAAATCCTCCAGCCGCTGCGGCTTTAGCCTCACTAGCAATAGTTGCTTTGTGCTCGTATCCCGGTTCTTGCAAGTACGAGCCCAAGTCTATAAATCCTGGGCAGACTATTTGGTTCGTAGCATCAATAACTTTTTTAGCGATAAAGCCAGCTGGTTTTTTACCAGTGCTTATAATTTTTTTACCGTCAATCCAAACATCGGAAACTTTATCGTATTTCGTGGAAGGGTTGATTACTCGACCATTTTTTATACAGATTTTCACTATGTTACAGACGCCCCCATAGTCAGAGACATTACTGCCATACGAACCGCGATACCATGGGTAACTTGCTGTAGGATGACAGATTCGGGTGAATCAGCTACCTTAGAATCAATTTCGACGCCTCGATTGATAGGGCCAGGGTGCATTACAATGACGTCACTTTTGGCTGAGCGTAATTTTTCTTTGGTTAGCCCAAAGGTATTAAAAAATTCACGTCCACTAGGTAATAGCGCACTGCGCATCCTTTCCTGTTGCAATCTGAGCATGATTATCACGTCAGCTTTATCAATGCCGCTTTCGAGAGAGTTAAATGTACGTACGCCGAGTTTTTCAACTGCTGTCGGAATTAAGGTTTTGGGGCCGACAAGTCGTATTTCGGGAACACCCAGTATTTGAAGCGCATGGATTTCGGATCGCGCAACTCTGGAATGTGCGATATCACCAACGATGGCAACCCTCAGTTGGTCAAATGTTTTTTTATGTTTGCGGATAGTAAACATATCTAACATCGCTTGAGTTGGGTGAGAGTGGCTTCCATCGCCAGCATTTATCACGCTAATATTTTGCGCAACTTGACGAGCAATGAATTCAGCGGCCCCACTATCCTGGTGTCTGACGACGAACATGTCGGCTTGCATAGCTTCCAAAGTTTTCAGAGTATCAGATAAGGATTCTCCCTTCTTTGTGGCGCTCGATTCAAGATTGATATTCATCACATCTGCAGATAGTCGCTTCGCCGCAAGTTCAAATGTGGTCCTTGTCCTGGTACTCGATTCGAAAAAAAGATTGACGACCGTCTTACCTCGCAAGATTGGGACTTTTTTCGAGGAACGTTCACCTACGCTAGTGAAGGTTTCAGCATGGTCCAGTATTGTTGTTATAAGATCTTTCGAAAGACCATCTATGGAGAGGAAGTGTTTTAATTTGCCAGTCTGATCTAATTGGATATTTTGCGAGCCCATTAGATCAACACCGGCCCGAAATGTTTTTGGCTACTTTCTTTAAAGCGAATATATGACGCTCTTTTTTTCAAGAATTTTTGCTCATCTCAAGTCGCAAAGGGTTTGGTCCGCGTAGTTTAACATGTTCTTCTTCTTTTAGTGAGATTGATGCGCCACATATATCTGGGGCGATGGGCAACTCTCTCCCATTGCGGTCGACTAATACGACTAGGCTAATCGATAAAGGTCGGCCATAATCGAAAAGCTCGTTCATCGCAGCTCTGATGGTTCTACCAGTATGTAGGATATCGTCGACTAAGATCACGTGCTTATCATTTATATCGAAAGGAATTTGTGAGGGTTCTACTGTTGGATGCACTCCGAGTTTACTAAAATCGTCTCTATAAAAGGCTATATTAAGCTCTCCGATGACACTTGAAAGGCGGAGATCTTTACAAATGCGTTGCGCCAACCAAACCCCTCCGGTATGAATTCCTACGAAACAGGTCTTCGACGAAGATAGTCCATCTAATAAAACATTGGTTTGTCTGGCGATACTTTCTATGAGTTCTTCAGTATCTAGTACTGGTTCATTCTTCATAACTATTTGACCGACAGCTCCTGAAGCCAGGTTTCTAGAATCAGCTTTGCAGCAACCGCGTCTAATCCTGCGCGATCAACCTCTTGTTCATAGTTTACCGCAGCTCTGGAGGAAAGTCTTTCATCTATAAACTCAACGGGAAGTCGATACCGACCTGTAAGTTGACGAGAAAATCTCTCGATCTCTCGTGTTAGGTTGTGTTCGTGTCCACTTTTTAAGCTTGGGCGTCCCAATACAAATATATCTGGAGACCATTCTTTGACTAAAATCGTAATAGGGTTCCAATTAATTTTTTTATTCGTCGTCGTTATAGTTTTTATAGCGCTCGCACTTCCCGTCAAAGTTTGACCAACTGCGATCCCTATTCGTTTTTCTCCATAATCGAAACTTAACGCTATTTTAATCATACGAAGATCTCTTATTGAGCCGTGAAAATATCTCTTTGCTCATTGGTGGTACTCGATATCACTATTAAAGTAGTCAAACCTATTGGGTCGAAAAATTCTGATCATTGACAAATTTCCACGTTCGAGTGACATGCAATATATCTACCTCGTTTTTAATAGAAGTTGGAAACGGCGCAAAAGGTGCTGCTAATTTGACTATTTCGATGGCTGCTTCATCGAGTACATTATGTCCTGATGAGCGGCGGATATTGATTTCTTTGACTGTGCCGTCTTGTCGTAAAGAAACATCGAGTGATAGGTTTCCGGATAACTCTTTTTCTCTAGCCTTATTTGGATAATTCATATTTCCGATTCGCTCTACTTTAGCGCGCCAGGCTTCCATGTAGGCGGCATATTTGTAGTCTTTAGTGTTTACACTGATATATTTGTGTCGTACTTTTGGTTCGTCTGACTCCAACTCACTTTGTATTTCGCCCGTTGAACTTGCCATAGCCAAGGCACGATTGATTAGTTGTTTGGCATTGGGAACCAGTGCGCTTTTTTTTGCAATGGGTATTTTAAATGACGGAGTTTCTTGGTTCTTGCTGTGATTTATTTCTTCAGACGATGGGATAGACTTTAGCGCAGGCACAGGCTTGATGCTGACATCTTCTTTTAGGAGCTTTTGCCCTTGCGGTTCATCAACATGCTCTCGCACAAGGTTTACTTGAATTGGGGATGGTGACCGCCTAGCAGTCTCGGTTATCGTAGGGTTTATCCCAATGGTTAGCATCGCATGAAAAATGAAAGCGATTACCAAGGTAAAAGTAAGTCTGTTGCCGGTACTCGCTTCAGTAGTTCGGCTGATAGAGGTATCGTATTTACTTAATTGCATTTATGGGACTTCAGACCTGTAAATGACTTTTTAGCGCTTCCATAAATATGGTGCCTACACTTTTATCCAAATTAAGGTCGATTTCACGAGCGCAGGTTGGACTAGTTACGTTTATCTCAGTTAATCGGTCGCCTATTATATCCAAGCCAACGAACAGTAACCCTCGCTGAACAAGCTCTTCAGATACACGCTTACATATTTTTAGGTCACTTTCTGATAATGGCTGGGGTACTCCGCGACCTCCAGCTGCTAAGTTGCCTCTTAGCTCGCCAGCTGCGGGTATTCTCGCAAGAGAAAATGGGATAGGTTTACCATTGACCATTAGGACTCGTTTGTCGCCTTCTAGGATAGCTGGCAGGTACTTTTGGGCCATACAATAATTACTTTCAAGCTTTGTTAGCGTTTCAAATATTACCCCTGCGTTAGAGTCATCAGGCTTAATTCGAAAAACCGAGGTACCTCCCATACCATCTAGCGGTTTGACGACGATATCGTTATGAAGCTCTAGGAATCCTCTTAGCTGGTTGTGGCTTCGAGTAACTAATGTGGGAGGACACAGTTCTGGAAACCATGCCGTGAATAGTTTTTCGTTACAGTCTCGTATTGATCTAGGGTTGTTGACTACAAAAGCACCCTGTGACTGAGCTAGCTCTAAAATGTAGGTCGCGAAAACGTACTCCATGTCAAAGGGAGGATCTTTACGCATAATTATACAATCGATATCTGATAATTTGGTGCTACTAGGCCCGTCGTCTAAGAACTCAAACCATTTGTCATTAGAGTCGAATAGCTTAATCATTCGGGTATCAGCTAAGGCTGAACCGTCTAACACGGATAGATGCGATAACTCCATATAGAGAATTTCAAACTCAAACTCTTGGGCAGCCAGCAGTAGTGCTAGCGTCGTATCCTTATAGGGTTTGATGCTCGATATCGGGTCCATAATAACCCCAAGACGTTTTTTCATAGTAGTAGCTCTAAGTACTTTTTGTGGTGTCTATGTCAGTCGATATCATTCATTATAAGAGATTCAATTTCGCGACTGATCAAATTTTGAATTAACATGTGCGTTATTATGTACAAAATTAAATCCATTATAGGCATTTTTTGCACAAGGATATCACGACTTGAATGATCAGTTTCTAATACGGATTGCTACTAGGACTAGCCAGTTAGCTATTTGGCAAAGCAATCTGGTGGCATCGTTACTTAGGGAGCGTCAACCAGAGGTTCAGGTGGAACTAGTTAAAGTAGTTACCGAGGGAGATCGTAAAATTGACACCCCATTATCCAAGATTGGGGGAAAATCTCTATTTATCAAAGAATTAGAAGTTGCCATGTTGGATGGGCGAGCAGATATCGCAGTTCATTCTATGAAAGATATTCCTAACCAATTGCCCGATCAGTTTTCTATTATGGCCATATTAAAACGCGAAGATTTCCGAGACGTTCTATTGTCTCAAGAGGGATATACCCTCGCAAACCTTCCAGTAGGTGCGGTAGTTGGCACATCAAGTCTCCGACGAAAAAGCCAATTATTGTCGCTTCGGCCGGATCTATTGATTCGAGACCTGCGTGGAAATGTGCCAACCCGAGTTGCGAAACAAAAGAACGGTGATTTTGACGCTATAGTACTGGCATCGGCTGGGCTTAGGCGTTTAGGGCTATATGACTCTGCGGCCTATGGCTTGAGTGTTGGTGAGGTAATGCCCGCGGTTGGTCAGGGCGCCATAGGCATAGAGGCGCTCACAAAGGACCAAAACTTGCGAAACCTCGTCAGAGGTTTAAATAACGATTTATCTGCGCAGGAGGTTTTTGCCGAACGAGCCTTTAGCCGGTATTTAAACGGTAGTTGTCAGTCCGCGATAGGAGCTCTCGCTCAGACCCAAGGGGCAGACTTGATGCTAGAGGGCATAGTAGCTTCTCCCGATGGTAGGCAAATTATTCGTAAAAATACATGTGGCTCACTTCGGGACCCTGAAGAAGTTGGAAACAAGTTGGGACGATTGATGCGTGAAGCTGGGGCCGACGAGTTACTAAAATTGAGTTAATTGATTTATAAATGGGCAAGTTGCGTATGTTGCATAATCTTTCCGTTTTAGTTACTCGCCCTACCGAAACCAGCGAGGCTCTGGCGTCGGCACTTCGCTTGGTAAATGCGTTACCAGTGGTGACGCCAATGATTGAAATTATGGAAATTGGCCATAAGTCGATTGGTGTAATAAAAAACGATTTCGATTGTGTTGTCTTTGTGAGTAAAAATGCAGTACGCTTCGGCCTTCCAGTAGTTCGCGAAAGTAGCATTTCTTTAAAAGGTAAAACAATTTTTGCGATCGGGCCAAGAACTGCCCAAGCCTTGGTGGATGCTGGGATAAAGCATCCAATCACACCGGATAAAATTTATAATTCTGAAGGCTTACTCGACAGCTCTGCCTTTAAAGAAGTGATTTCGGATAAAAAGAGAGTTTTAGTATTTCGAGCTACGAAAGGTCGCGAGCTCTTAGCCTCCACCCTGCGAGAAACCGGTTGTAAGGTCGATTATTGTGAATGTTATATCCGACGAATATCAGAGGAGCGGATAGGACCACAACTCACACGAGCAGGCATTAGCACTCCAGATGTGATTCTAGTTACTAGCGGGGCAATTTTGTCTGCTATTCTTAGGAAGATCAAAGAAGAACGGTTACTAGGTTTGTATGACGCCCAGACTCTAGTTTTGGGGGAAAGATTGGCAGGTAAAGTACAAGAGGGTGGCTTTACTAAACCATCTTTAGTTGTTGATCAATTAACCAATAGCGCCATTATTGCTTGCTTAGCAACGTGGATGAAACGAAGAAATTGATATTCATTTAACTAAATTGCTTTATCATCGATTTAAATATTTTGCATACAGAAGAGTAATGACCACATGTTAGGCCTCGAATCGAAAAGTTGGCAGACTTATAAACGCCTGATTACACATGTTGTTCCTCACTGGAAGATTTTTGCTCTCTCTGTTGTATCCATGTTTTTACTGGCGTCGACTGAGTGGGTTTTGCCCGCATTATTAAAACCGATAATCGATTCTGACTTCGACTTGTCTGCACCAGATAAGTTAATGCTGATCCCAATATTGTTAGTGTGCCTATTTCTTTTCCGTGGGCTACTCAGTTATTCAGCAACTGTGGCGCTCAACTGGGTTGCTCAGAGAGTGATTTATGACATTCGCACCAAGATGTTCGATGTCCTTATTAGATTACCGGTGACTTATTTTGATAAACGTAGTTCTGGAGTGTTGATTTCCAAATTTACGTTCGACGTAACGCAGGTAGCGGATGCGGCAACGAAAGTTATCACGGTGTTGGTGAAAGACTTTACCGTAGTAATTGTATTGTTAGCGTATCTCACTTTTTTGAATTGGCGACTCGCGATCATGCTATTAATTTTTGGCCCTATTATCGCGATAGTAATTAAAAGCGTCTCTAAGCGTATGAGGCTGATGAGCCACCGCTTACAAGAGTCGGTGGGCGAGTTAAATAATTCTGTGTCTGAGTCTATTAGAGGGCAACGGGAGATTAAGCTTTTTAATAGTTATTACCATGAACAAGGTCGGTTTTCTCATGCCGCCAACCAAGCACGTAAATTTCAGATGAAAGTTATAAGAACGAGCGCCATGATAGTCCCAGTAATTCAGCTGATTGTTGCGTCGGCAGTAGCTGTTCTTATTGCGATCGCGTTAAGAGAGCAGGCGGTTTCCGGAATGACAAAAGGTGATTTTGTCGCATTTTTTACAGCGACCGCCCTACTCTTACCTCCGATCAAGCGTTTAGCTGGAGTTAATGAATTTTTGCAACGAGGTATTGCAGCGGCTGAATCAGTTTTTATTTTGCTTGATACTCCAATTGAAATTGATACTAGTGCAAAAACTATCCGATTCGATGGAGCGATAGAGTTTTCAAATGTTTATTTAACTTATGATGACAAGGAAGTTTTATTCGATATTTCTATGAGCGTTCGGCCAGGCGAAACATGGGCGATTGTTGGCCGTTCGGGTGCGGGCAAAACAAGTATTGTGAATCTTTTGCCGCGTTTTTACTCTCCTACTAAGGGAACCATACATGTCGATGGAAAAGACCTTAGTTCTTATAGCTTAGAGTGCGTAAGACATAATATGAGTTATGTTAGTCAAAATATCGTTTTGTTTAATGATACGATTTACAACAACATTGCGTACGGATCCCACACAGCCTTCTCACCCGATCAGATAGTTACTGCCGCTGAAAGAGCGCAAGTAAGTGTTTTTTCTGACCTGTTGCCTGACGGCTTAGATACCATTGTTGGCGATAATGGTGTTCGTCTGTCTGGCGGACAGCGACAGCGTATTGCTATAGCTCGCGCCTTTCTTAAAGATGCGCCAATATTAATCATGGACGAGGCCACTGCAGCGCTAGATAACAAGTCTGAGCGTTTGGTACAAACTGCGCTCAAGAGCCTTAAAAGTGGTCGTACTACTTTTATAGTTGCTCATCGCCTATCAACTATTGTGGAGGCTGATCAAATTATGGTGGTAGACAATGGTCGCGTTAGTGGTATTGGTACGCATGACGAAATGCTCGCCGATAACACTTTATATTCGCAACTCTACAGTGCAGGGTTTAATTAGTCTTCCGGATTTCGGTATGCCTCGTTATTACGCGGATACCTTTAATTGCCTGCAACGGTCATTTCTTTTATTAAAATAGAACCTATTTGCACAGAGTTATTTGTTTCGGCGTCGTTGCTGATAGCAACTATATCTGCAAGCATTTCTAATAGATTTCCTGCAATAGTGACTTCTTCTACGGGGTGACTAATTTCCCCGTTGTCTATGAGAAACCCCGTCGCTCCCCTAGAATAGTCACCAGTCACGTTGTTGACCCCGAAGCCCATTAATTCAGTTACTAGTAGTCCTTTTGAGATAGGAGAAATCATTTGAGCAAGACTTTGGTCATTGTGGTTTATACGGATATTGGTGACCCCTCCAGAATTACCAGTAGGTTCCATGTCCAGCTTTCTCGCAGAATAGCCGTCTAAAATATAATGGGCGATTTCTCCGTTAGTAACAATTTCTTTGTTGTACGTCGTTACACCTTCTGAATCGTAATTGGTACTAGCTAGTCCTCCAATGATGTGCGGTTTTTCACTAATAGACACAAAGCTTGGTAGAATTTTTTTCCCGAGGCTGTCATTTAAGAATGACGTTTTTTCATACTGTGACTTCCCGGAAAGAGCCGACAGTAAGTGACCGATAAGCCCAGGGGCCACCCGAGAGGAGAATACTATCGGCAGTCGTTGCGTGGAGATCTTTTTAGCACCGAGCTTTTGTTCGGTGCGAGTTGCTGCCATAGCACCAATGTGATCGGCACTCTCCAACAGTTCGGGATCTCTATTGCTCGAATAATAGTATCCTTTTTGCATTTTTCCTGATGTGTCGCTTGCAATCATTATCGAGCTTATACTGTTCTGAGTTGCACAATAGGCTTGATTAAAACCGTCTGTAGTTGCGTAAGCGCGACTACCTCTTGATTTGCTGATAGTCACGCCGTCGGACTGTTGTTTTGCCGTAGCTTTGGATAGTCCTACTGACTCTACTTGTTTCGCTAAATCAATTAGTTGCTCAGTTTCGACGGGCCAAGGATTGTCTAGGCCTAGTTCCTTAAACTCATCACATAAATAGCTTTTTTTAATCAATCCCGCATATTTATCAGACTCCCCGTGAGCGGCGATGATTTTCGCTGCTTTGACAGTCTTTTTAAGCGCCTCATCAGAAAAATCAGAGGTTGTGGCACTGCCTTTGCGGCCATTATCATAGAGGGTGATAGCTAAACTTTGCTTTTGCTGGTTTTCTACACTTTCGCAGACATTTTCTCGCACCGTGATTTCGAGCCCGTCCGCTGCAGACACAGATACTTCTGCTTCTTTCACATCTTCTTGGGATGAAATATCGAGTATTTTTTCTGCTATCGTTTGAAGTTTGTTAGGAGAATAAAATACGTCATTTTTGGTAGAAGTCATATATGGTATCGTAACCTTTTTCTGCAGCAAGCACTAAACGTTGGTTTTTATTATAAGCAATTATTTGGCCCCCAGTGCTCTAGATACAAATTTTAAGTACTAATATGGAACATAGCGTAATTTTAGATGGACTGAATGCTCGGCAGTCTGATGCGGTCACTTCTAATTCTCCACATGTCCTTGTGTTGGCGGGTGCAGGGAGTGGTAAAACAAAAGTCTTGGTGCATCGAGTGGCCTGGTACTTAGAAACAGGACAAGCGTTGCCTTCAAGCGTGTTAGCGGTGACCTTCACTAATAAGGCTGCTACAGAGATGAGACACCGAATTCGGAATCTGACTGATTCAGATACTGACTCAATGTGGGTTGGTACTTTTCATAATATTGCACACCGTATATTACGGCATCATTGGAAAGAAGCGGGTTTGAAACAAAGATTTCAGATAATTGACTCCGATGATCAATTGAGGCTAATCAAACGACTAATTAAAGACAGTGGTTTTAAAGATGAAGAAGTTGCCCCCAAAGAAGCGCAGTGGTTTATCAATAATCGTAAAGATAGAGGTGAGCGACCAGAACAAATAGACGACTATGCCGATCAAAATTTCTTGAACATGGTCAAAGTTTATAAACTATATGAGCAGGCATGCCAACGAGCCGGTTTAGTCGATTTTGCTGAATTGTTGTTGAGCGCTAATGATTTATGGCGGAAGTGTCCTGCACTACTAGCGCAATACCGTCGACGTTTCCGACATATATTAGTCGACGAATTTCAGGACACGAACGCTATCCAATATGCATGGTTGAGGCAGTTAGCTGGATCAGATGGACATTTGTTTGCGGTTGGAGATGATGATCAGTCTATTTATAGCTGGAGGGGAGCGCAGGTCGAAAACATGCAGAAGTTTCGTGACCATTTCACCCAGCACCATATGGTGCGATTGGAGCAGAACTATCGATCAACCAGTAATATATTAGACTGTGCCAATTCTCTCATCAGCTATAACCCCTCAAGAATAGGCAAGGAACTTTGGACAGATGGAGCTAAGGGAGAGCCAGTATCGCTTTACTCCGGCTACAATGATCTAGACGAGTCTCGCTTTGTGGCGGACAGAGTCTCGCAATGGTTCGATAGTGGGTATCGATTATCAGAGTGCGCTATTCTTTATCGCGTCAGCGCGCAGTCTAGAGTGCTGGAAGATGCCCTAAGGCAGACAGACATACCTTATCGAGTTTACGGCGGCTTTCGGTTCTATGAGAGAGCAGAAATTAAAGATGCCTTAGCCTACGTAAGACTTGTTAATTCCCGCGCGGACGATGCCGCGCTTGAACGCATCGTCAATTTGCCATCAAGAGGCATAGGCTTACGAAGTCTTGAGCAGGTTCGTTTGATTGCCCGTGAACGAGATTGTACCTTGTGGTCTGCGATCGCAAGCATCATCGAAGATAAATCAATTTCGGCTCGGGCTATTGGTGCGCTTAAAAGTTTTGTTCAGTTGATTGATCAAATGACCGTTTTATCGCGTGACGAAAGTTTGGCACCATTATTAGAAAATATAATTTCTCTTAGTGGTTTGGAAGATCACTATAAGAAAGAAAAAGGCGAGAGAGGTTTTGATAGGATTGAAAACCTTAACGAATTAATTGCTGCGGCTGAAGATTTTTCAGGTCAATCTACCGATGAAGATATGTCACTATTAGACGCCTTTTTGGCGCATGCGGCCTTAGAGTCTGGTGAAGGTCAAGTGGATGAAAACGAAGACGGTGTTCAGTTAATGACTTTGCATTCGGCGAAAGGGTTGGAATTTCCGTTAGTTTTCATCGTTGGTGTAGAAGAGGGATTATTCCCTCACCAGAGATCTGTGGATGATCCACTGCAGTTAGAGGAAGAACGGCGATTATGTTATGTGGGTATTACCCGTGCTATGAAAAAATTGATCATAACGAATGCTGAATCGAGACGTCTACACGGAAGCGAGTATTATCCTAGGCCGTCCCGCTTTTTGAACGAGCTTCCGGAAGAAGCGCTAGAAAATATTAGAGTTGGCGGTAGTTTTTATAGTACTCATGACCGATATAGTACCGATGTCGAAGATACTTCGGAGAGCGAATATAATCTAGGCTGTACTGTAAGACACAAAACTTTCGGAGAAGGTACGGTTCTGCAAGTTGAAGGACGAGGTGATCAAGCACGGTTGCAGGTCAATTTTGTAGCTAATGGCTCAAAATGGTTGGTAGCTGGTTATGCGGGGTTGGAAAAAATATGAAGTGGGCAGGTTAGTTATTCTAATGAAAAAAATTAAGTTTGGATTAAATATCGCGGTAATTATTTTTGTCATTATCGGATTATCGGGTTGTTTAACAGACAATGAAGTTAGTAGCTCCGTTAGATCGGAGGAGAAATTTCAGTGGAAGTTAGTGACTGCTTGGCCTCCGAATTTGCCTATAAATCATGACACTGTGGAAAAATTTGCTGAAGATATCGCTACCATGAGTCAGGGACGCCTTAAAATCACTGTGTATGCCGGTGGTGAGTTGATACCCGCTTTACAAACGTTCGATGCTGTATCACAAGGTTCGGTTGAGATGGGTCATGGTGCCGCGTATTACTGGGCGGGTAAGATCCCTGAAGCACAGTTTTTCAGTACGGTGCCTTTTGGTATGACGCAAAACGGGGCCTGGGCTTGGATATATGGTGGTGACGGTTTAGATTTGTGGCAAGAATTATATAAACCGTTTGGAGTAGTCCCATTTCCTTTGGGCAACACCGGTATCCAGATGGGCGGGTGGTTCAACACAAAAATTGAAAAAATTGATGATCTGAAAGGTCTAAAGATGCGGATCCCTGGCCTAGGCGGCAAAGTATTAGCTAAGGCAGGAGGTAATCCCGTTCTCTATGATGCATCCGAGGTGTACAGTGCGCTTGAGAGAGGTGTGATAGATGCTACAGAATGGGTGGGTCCCCTACATGATGTTCGTATGGGCTTAGATAGGGCGGCAAAATATTACTACTTTCCCGGATGGCATGAGCCCGGCACCCAGTTAGAGTTGATAATTAATGAGGAGGCTTGGAATTCTCTGCCTGAAGACTTGAAGGTTATTGTCAAAGCGGCGGCAGCCTCGGCGAGCTTATATATGTTCGGGCAATCTGAAGTATTAAATGCTGAGGCGTTTAATCTACTAAAAGAAAAGCAGCATGTTGAGATATTAGAGTTTCCACCGCAAGTCCTGTCTTATTTGGCAGGTTTTACCGAGGAGGTAATGCTGGAAGAGGCTTCGAATAATGAGAACTTCGACAAAGTACTAAAGTCGTACCAGAAATTTAGAGACAAGCGAAAGGACTTTGAGCTAGTGACTGATCGCGCTTATAAGAAAGCTCTAGAAGATCGATAGAAACCGATTAAATGCTTGTTCTGAGTAAGGCACCGATCTAAATTGTAAATTTTCCTTTCATCATAGAATAGTGGCCTGGAAAGCTGCAAAAAAACGTATAATTTACACCACTTTGGAATGGGCTAAGATCCAGAGTTATAGAAGAGCTTTCTCCACCTCCAATGAGTTGAGTTTGTCCTAAAATAAGTTCACTGTCCGGAAGATACCCATTCTCGGCTCCATTTGCCATGTCGATGGTTGATATAAGGCTACTGAAGTCCGATTCGGCAACAAAAACGATATTGTGACCCATAATGTTTGCAGGGAGATTTCCAGTATGGTTGAGGGTCAACTTGAGCTCCGAGCAGGAGGAGTCAACTTTGAGCTCAGTGATATCGAACTGCATGGTGTCTGTCGCATTAACGATGGCCTCGCACTTCCCCAGTGCGACTTTTGGCTGGGATCCGGTAGAACCTTCATTAGTATTGTTCGGCGCAGCCGTTGAATTTTGATCGCTATTTAAGGCTATCACGTTATCACTGGTATTGAGCGTGCCTACGGGCTGTATTCTTTCCGCGACAACGGCGCCATGTTCTTGCGTTTTTTGAAAGTCATTATCCACGATTATGGCGAGTACATAAGCGCCTAAGCCAACTACTACTAGCCCAGCTAAAACTAGGGAGAAATTTCTAACAAATACGTCGTCTTCTTGATCGCTCATAGGGTGCTCTCATCAAGTTGTATGCTTTTAGGTTAAGCATAATGGTTTTTGCAAATATCTTGGAGAGCTATTATAGCGTAAAACGCGCTCTACTCTAGAGCGAGTTGTATAAATATTTATTATATTTCGGGTGAAAGTTCACTCAGACTGTCCCCGGATAGGAAGTTTTCGCATGTTGGTACAGGGGGATGACATTTCAATCTATAGCCAATAGATCATAACTCAAAAAAAAGCCCCTTTAACAAGGGGCTTTATAAGCTGTGGCATTTTTAATTTGCCAGTATTCCGTCCATGTATTTACTAGCGACTTTAGCCGGTACCGGAATATAACCATCTTTTATGACTACTTCCTGTCCTTCTTTGCTTAGTACCATTTTCATGAACGCTCTCTCCAGAGGAGGTAACGGGTTGTTGGGTTGCTTGTTAACGTAGACATACAAGAATCTCGCCAACGGATAAGTACCATTGATGGCGTTATCAGAAGTAGGCTCGACCAATCCAGCTTTTTTAGATAGAGCGATTGCTCGAACCCCCGAAGTTCTATAGCCGATACCGCTATAACCTATGCCGTTAAGTGATTTGGTTATGCCTTGAACAACTGAGGCGGAGCCAGGTTGCTCATTGACTGAGTCCTTGAAGTCTCCTTTGCAGAGGGCTTTCTTTTTAAAGTAGCCGTAAGTTCCGGAAACACTATTTCGACCATAAATTTGAATGGCTCTATCTCTCCAGCTACCAGACAATCCTATATCTCCCCATGTTTTTATATCGGAGGAACCACCACACTTTCTTGTGGCTGAAAAGATGGCGTCAGCTTGTTTAATAGACATACCCTTAATCGGGTTGTCCTTGTGGACAAATATCGCTAGAGAATCTATCGCTACGGGCACTGCGGTTGGCTTGTAGCCGTATTTTTTCTCAAACGCGGCTAATTCTTTCGACTTCATTTTTCGGCTCATCGGCCCAAGATTTGACGTTGCCTCAGTAAGCGCTGGCGGCGCAGTGGACGAACCTGCAGCTTGGATCTGGATATTCACATTTGGGTAGAATAGCCGAAAGCTTTCAGCCCATAGTGTCATGAGGTTTGCGAGCGTATCTGAACCGACGCTGTTAAGGTTACCAGAAACACCGCTCTCTTTTTGATAGTTTTTTATACCAGCATCGACTTCTACGCCGCTAGCGGTACCGGAAAAAATAAGTGCTAATAAAGCACCGGAGAGAAGACGTTTAAACATCACTAATAACCTCCTAAGGGCTAAAAACTAGAATTTACAACATAATGAACAAATTGCATTTTGCCGATGCTTCATGACAGTTTGATGAACTGACTGACCGACAGTCTGTTTGTTATCTAGAATCAACTAACCGTATGGCACTCGAGAGCCACGGATGTATGTATTTATTTTTTAGTCGCCAGGTGATCGACGACGTTCAACAAGTTTTCAAATGATCCCGTGTTCCGTACGCTTGTCCTGTATTGTCCGTTGACGATCATCGAAGGCACTCCGCCGATACCTGAGGCTCGTGTTAGTGACATTGCCTTGCGCACACTGACGTCTATTTCGAAGGAATGATAAACTTCATCGAATACATCTTCGTCAACACCATGATTCACAAAGAATGCGCCTATTTGTTTTTCTGTATAAATTTTTTCTTTTTTAACGTGTAATGCATTGAATAGTTTCGGATGAATGCTATCGAGGATTCCGAGTTTTTTTGCGGTGTAAAATGCACGTGCGTGAGGTGCCCATTTTCGGTCGAAAACAGCAGGTATTTGATCAAACTGAATTTCAGGGTTGATATTTTTTTTCCATACGCCTAGAGCAGGTTCAAAGTCGAAGCAGTGACCACAACCGTACCAAAAAAACTCAACAATTTTGGTTTCAGAAGGAGGTCGGGAAGCATGTACTGGCGGGGTTATGTTGAAATAGTGGGTTCCTTCAACCCACTTCGATTCTGTTTTTTCGGCATGTGCGACAAAGCATCCAATTGCCAAGCCGATGGCAATTAAGAACTTGATTCGATATACCAATTAAGCCGAACCTGTTGTGATACTAGTGCAATGCAGAGACATATTTGGATAGCTGTGTAATTTCTTCATCAGATAATTTAGCAGCAATAGAGCGCATCATCATTTGTTGATCGGTATCTCTAGTTCGATCGCGATAACTCAGTAATTGACCCTCGGTATAGTCTGCGTGCTGACCTCTTAGCGCTGGGTATTTAGCTGCTGGATTGCCGGCGCCATTAGGACCGTGACATGACATACAAGCGGGTATTCCTCTTGATTTATCGCCCCCACGATAGATCTTCTCCGCGACAACACTTTCTTCATCCGATGTGAAATAAATTTTAGGCGATTGCTTGGCAAAATAATCAGCGATTTCTATCATATCGATATCACTCAAATTTGCTGCCATTGGAGACATTAGCCCATTTTGCCGGCTTCCTGATTTATAAGCTTGTAATTGTTTTACGATATAGTCCGCCCCTTGTCCCGCCAAGCTAGGCCATGCCGGATTGATACTATTCCCATCTACGCCGTGGCAAGCGCCACATACAGCAGCTTTTTGCTCGCCATTAGCGAAAGCCCCTAGAGATAAAAGTAACGTTACTGTCAGTAACAACTGTTGGCAGAATATCCTATGACACATCAATACAGCTCTCAATTAATAAATTTTATAATTCTATTATATACGTTTGCCTGCGTTGGATCTTCAAAAAAAAACATTTTTTAGGATGGTATTATAAAATCTTTATCCTAATTGGAGCAGGGAAATTAGCAAAAAGCAGACTTTTTCAGAAGCTCGCGGTTTAATGCAGCGAGCTTCTTTCTTGTTAAGTGTGCCCAAATGCACCATGCTTCCAGAAGACGTCGGTCGAGAGGTGGCATTTGCTGGACGGTCGAATAGCGGCAAATCCAGCTCGTTAAATGTGCTCTGTGGTCAGAAAAACTTAGCTAGAACCAGTCGAACACCAGGGCGGACTCAACATTTGGTGGTGTTTGGTTTGGCGTCAAGTCGCAGGCTTGTAGATTTACCTGGCTTTGGTTACGCGAAGGTATCGAAAACGCTTCGTAGCCACTGGGAGAAAGAATTGCCCGAATACCTAGAGCGCCGGGCTTCCCTGGCCGGTCTATTTTTAGTTATGGATTGCCGGCACCCCTTTAAACCTCAAGAAGAAGTTCTAACTAATTGGTGCGCTAATTGTGGCGTCCCTATGCATATATTGATTAATAAGATTGATAAGTTAGGTAAGAGTCAAAGAGCTAGAGTATTGTCTGAGGTCAGCCAACGAATAAAAGATTTGGGGACAGATAATATTACCGCGCAGCTTTTTTCTGCAGCAAAACATATCGGGAGTGAGGAAGCGTGGACGGTCTTAGCCGATTGGTTTTCAGATGAACCAAAATGACGATAGCGATCGTCTAGAATGACTTTTTATCCTAGTGAAAAGTAACTTGAGGTTCTATTTTTCGCCCGCACCCATGCCGTAACGTTTTCTGAACTTGTCTACGCGACCTGCAGTGTCTACTATTTTTTGTGTGCCGGTATAAAACGGATGCGAAGCAGAGGAGACATCAAGCGGGTAGTAGGGATAGGTATTCCCATCTGTCCATTCCTTAGTTTGATCAGTTTTAAGCGTGGAGCCGACCAAGAAGTACTTATCCACGCTAGTGTCATGAAATAGGACTTGCTTGTATTCTGGATGTATTTCTTCTTTCATCGATATCTGCTCTGAGATCCATTTCTCTTTAGGGAGGGAGAGTTTAGATTCCTACGGTTTTTATTGCAACTATTTATCCTATAAATTTAGGAACTCAGCCAAAAGCATGCCTTCTAGATAGACGTGATTTGATTCTTTGTACTAGTTAAGCGCCAATTCAAGGACCACTGGAGCATGATCTGAAGGCTTTTCCCATCCTCTTGGAGTGGTATCTATAGCACTACTCTTCAAGTTTTTTTGCATCGCAATAGAGGCTAATATCAGATCGATTCTGAGTCCTCGATTTCTAGGGAATCCACCCGCTCTATAGTCCCACCATGAAAAGGTACTATCGGCCTGTGAGAACTCGCGGAAAGTGTCTACTAAGCCTAGAGCCTTAATACTTTCTAGAAGATTACGCTCTTGAGCGCTGCACAATATTTTATCTCGCCACAATTCTGGATCGTGCACATCTTCATCATCTGGAGCAATGTTAAAGTCTCCTAGCAGAATTAGGTTGTTTTTTTCTTGTGCTAGGCGCGTTAGCCAGGTCTTTAAGGCAGTCAACCATTTGATTTTATATTCAAATTTATCTGATCCGACCGCCGAGCCATTAGGGACATACACGTTAATTATGGTGGTGTTTTCATCGCCAGCACAAAGCAAGCGGCACTGGTTATCTTCGAAGTCGGGGATCCCCATTTCTAAGAGTCGCATTTTTTGCCGAGACAAAATAGCCACACCATTATAAGATTTTTGACCCTTAAATAGGCAGTTGTATCCCATCTCAGAGATCTCGGTAACGGGAAAGTCTGCATCTTGAACCTTAGTTTCTTGCAGCGCCAAAATATCGACTTGATTTGTACTTAGCCAGGTTCTTAAATGGTCTAATCTAGCTCTGATCGAATTTACATTCCAGCTTGCTATTTTCAAAATTTACTTCCTAATTAGTTGTTTAGATACGAAATCCACCGTGACGTCGTCGATTGGAATAGTCCAGGAGGTACGCACCTATGACTGCCCCAAAGACAATGAGGGCAGCCATACTGGCTAAAACCCATAGCCAATAGTGTTTAATTATTGAGACAGGATTGGAGTTATCGTCAGATATCGGTTGCTTCTTTATAACTTGGTCATCAATCGAGCTTTTAAGATCTGTCAGTCGCTTTTCTAGTTTTTGGTAGTCCAGCAGAGGCACAGTATCTTCAGACGTTATGTCCGCCGACGCACACTTAATTTCAAGTTCTTCGCTCAACCGCTCGTTTTTTTTCTCTAGAATAGATGCACGTGATTCACACTGTTTTACCCTAGGGAGTACTTGAGCAAGCTTTGTTTTCAGTCGAGTATTATTTTTCTTCAAATCATTTGTCTTAGTGTTTACGTCATCAGTAGTCGCATGATCTTCTTTTGGAACGTTAGTGGCATTTTGTTGGAGAACATTTTGGTTATTTTTTTCTGAAAGATCTTTTAGGAGCATTGCGGCAGGTTTATTTTTCATGAGGTAGTTTTTATCAATCCATCCCTGCACTCCTGAGTCGTCAATTACCAGCGACATTAGTTCCGTTTCCCGTACGATCTCTAATTTGTCTCCAGTTGTGAGGATCTTCAAAATTTTGCTATTAAGGTCTTGACTCGCATAAATACCCACGCGCATTTTATCCGTTACATATGCGGTCTCGCCCGATACGTTACCGTGCCAAAAAATTATGAGAAGACCTATCGGAAGAAAGTTTCTAACGTGCAAGAAAGTCATGGAAATATGTTTTATGATTTTTAGAAAGATTTTAAAAGTAATTTTTAGGCTGTTAATACTAGCACAGTTAATTTGTTGTGAGTCGAGCACGCGCGCTGAATGAAAATGTTCTTTTGCTAACTAATGATATTAGCCGCACTCAGGACATTTGGGATCTTTTTGAAATTTCATGGTTTGCCATTCCATTGTCAGAGCGTCTAGAAGTAAAAGTCGGCCATCGAGTGCTTCTCCTATTCCCATCAGGATTTTCAGCACCTCGAGTGCTTGTATGCTCCCAATAATGCCTAAGAGTGGTGATATAACGCCAGTGTCAACGCAATTCTCTATAATATTTATTCCGTCTGAATAGAGACACCGATAGCAGGGACTGACGCCTTTGATTGCCTGGAAAACTGATACTTGCCCTTCAAATCTTATGGCTGCACCTGATATAAGCGGAATGGAATGCTTAACGCTAAAGTGATTGATTTGAAATCGCGATTCGAAATTGTCGGTTGCGTCTACGATTGCATCGACGTTTGGGAAAAGACTATCGAATCCAGATTCGTCGAGTTTTTCGTTAACTAGGTTAACTTTTGTGTTGGGGTTTAAAGAGTGAATTTGATTTCCAGCAGATTTTACTTTTTTACGACCTAAATCTTCTGTGGAGTGGATGATTTGTCTCTGAAGATTGGAGAGTTCCACAACATCGTGATCGACCAGCGTTATTTGCCCTACACCAGCTGCAGCGAGGTACATAGCAATTGGCGACCCTAGACCACCGAGCCCCATAATGACTACATGAGAGCGTGCCAGCTTATTTTGTCCGTTGATGTCTACTTCGGGCAAAAGGATCTGGCGACTGTACCTGAGTAGTAATTCATCATCCATTAAACTGGCCTTTTTAGTTTAAGCTTGTAATTTTTAATACGTTTTAAGTGTCAATACAAATCTTTTGACCATAAGTGACACGATCGAGCCCCGCCAAGTCCGGTCGGGTTGATATATTTACAAATTTATTTTTAAGAAAACTTCTAACAACACGGTTTTTTTGTGCGAATCCGTGCTCCACTAACAAAAACCCCCCTGGTTTCAAGCACTGCTTAGCGCCCTGAATGAGTTTGTTGATTTCGGACATACCTTTGTCTTGAGCATAGAGAGCTGCAGTTGGTTCGAATGAGGTTGAGAGGCTCATGAGGTGGGTATCATGAGCGTCGACATAGGGAGGATTTGTGATAATCATATCTAAACTATTGATACAAATAGCTTTTAACCAGTCATCACGGACTAACTCGATGTGATTCACGTCTAGTTTGTCGAAATTTCTTTTCGCCACAGCGAGCGCTGCGGTCGATGTGTCAGTCGCAACTATTTTTGCGCTGGGGTTTTCTTTAGCATATGCGGCGGCAATAGCGCCACTACCGGTGCCAGCATCGGCGACTGTAAGAGCTTTTTGGAATAGGCCACTCAATTCTTTGGCGATTTCGACTAACAGCTCAGTTTCCGGCCTCGGGATTAAAACATCTTTAGTCACAATAATAGGTAGAGACCAGAATTCTGAACACCCCGTGATATAGGGAATAGGGACACCTTTTAATCTTTTCTCCACATACCCTATATATCTTTGTTCTTGAGCTTTGGTAACCAATGCTGATGAATCTGTGTAGAGCTTAGTTCTGGGAATTGATAGCACATGTGCCAGCAATATCTCAGAGTCTAGTCGCGCACTAGGTTGTTTTCGAAAAATCTCCGCACCTTTCCGAAGAACTGCAGAGACCGATGAATGATTAGTCATCTTTAATCAGTTTGAGATTGAGCGACAAGCTCTGCTTGGTGCTCAGTCATCAGAGGTCCCACCAGAAGTTCTAGATCTCCAACCAAAATATCGTCTAGTTTATACAAAGTGAGATTTATCCGATGATCAGTAACGCGTCCCTGTGGGTAGTTATATGTCCGTATTCGCTCTGATCTGTCGCCACTCCCAACGAGTTTCTTGCGAGTGGAAGCTTGTTCTATCTCGATACGATCCTGCTCCGCCTGGAGTAGTTTAGACTTGAGAATAGTCATGGCTCGTGCTTTATTTTTATGTTGCGAACGCTCGTCTTGACACTCTACCACCATGTTAGTCGCTAAGTGAGTGATACGAATCGCTGAATCAGTTTTGTTGACGTGCTGACCTCCTGCGCCTGATGCCCGGAACGTATCAATTCGTATCTCACTAGGATTGATTTCTACTTCTTCAGCTTCGGTTACTTCCGGCATTACGGCGACTGTACACGCAGAAGTATGTATTCGGCCCTGCGACTCCGTTTCGGGTACTCTTTGTACTCTATGCGCACCTGATTCAAATTTTAATTTCGAGTAGGCGCCCTTACCTCTAATAAGTAAAATTACTTCCTTGAATCCACCCACTTCGGACTCGCTAGAGCTAACGATTTCGGTTTGCCATTTTTGCCCGTCAGAAAATCGGAGGTACATTCTCATAAGGTTACCTACAAAAATTGCGGCCTCGTCTCCTCCTGTTCCCGCTCTTATTTCCAAAAATACATTGGCGTCGTCTTTGGGGTCTTTAGGGATTAATAGTTGCTGTATTTGTTTTTCTAATTTATCGATTAGAGTTTTTGAGTCAGAGACTTCTTCATTCGCTAAATCGCGTATTTCCGGATCCGATTCTTTTGTTAGCTCTATGGCGGTTAATAATTGATGGTTGGCATTTTTATACTCTTCGTAGCAGGCTACGATGGGTGTAACATCGGAATGTTCTTTCGAGAGTTCCCGATATTGTTTTTGATTATTTAGAACTTCTGGACTAGAAAGTAGCGCTTCAATTTCTATTTTGCGATCAAGTAGACTTTCTAATTTTTGAGTAAGTGAGTCTTTCACGACTGCTTATCCTCTTGATCTAAACCTAATATCTCTCGGGCCAACTTTAGTGTTTCCGAGTTGTCATTAGCGGCTTTTAACGCCACCGTTGGATGGTGGAGAAGTTTATTTGTTAACGTATTAGCAAGACGCTCAATTACTGCCTTGGGGTCTGCTCCACTATTCAAATTGTCTATTGCATCGTCAAGTATTTTATTTTTTACATCCTGTCCATAGTTCCGGTAATCTTTTATGGCATTAGAGACGGATTGCGACTTGGACCAGTGCATGTAGTCTTGCACCTGTAAATAAATCATTTCTTCGGCGATAGCGGCTGCATCTTTCCGGACGTTGAGATTTGATAATACTACTGACTGCAGGTCATCAATGGTGTATAGGTAGATGCTATCTAGAGTGCTAGTTTCAGGATCTACATCCCTCGGTACCGCTAAATCAACTATAAACATTGGTTCCTTATTTCTATCATTTAGTGCTAGTGCGACCATAGATTTTGTAAGGATCGGTTCCGTGCTCCCGGTACAGGTTATGACAATGTCTGCTTCAGTTAAGAATTTTGGTAGCGTACTAATAGCAATAGCATCCCCATTGTAACCAGCAGCAAGCTTGCGTGCGTTTTGAAGAGTTCTGTTGGCAACAATGAGTTTTTGTAAACCGCTGCTTTTTAGATGATTTGCAACCAGTGTTGCAGTGTCGCCAGAGCCAATTAAAATTGCACATTTCGAGCTCAAATCTCCATGGATTTGTTCGGCTAGCTTTGCTGCGGTGTATGCGACTGAGACAGGACTACTGCCTATTTCTGTCTCAGAGCGAATTAGTTTCGCCGATGAAAAAGAAAATTGCATAAGCCGGTTTAAAAATTTCCCTACAGTATTGGCGGAAGTTGCTTTTTTATAAGCTTCCTTAAGTTGCCCCAATATCTGAGGCTCCCCTAGCACCATAGAATCTAAGCCACTGGCAACACGAAGGATATGTCTTACAGCGCGCTCTCCAGTGTACTTATAGATATGGTTCTTAATTTCATCGCGTTCAATATTCTTAGTTGAAGAGAGCCAATTCATGAGATCGGTAATTACGCCTTCCTCTTCATAACAGTAGAGCTCAGTTCTATTGCATGTCGATAAAATCATTGACTCAGATATTCCTGGTGACGACTTTAGTCCCCGTAGAGCATCTGTCATAAGGACATCATCGAAAACAAGCTTTTCTCTGATGGACAGAGGGGCAGTTTTATGACTCAGGCCTAGTACGATGAATGACATAATATATAGCTATCGTGGAAATTTTTTTCTTTTTGACGGTGGTTTTTTGGTGTGATTTGAGATTGTCAGGCTTTTAATCTTTTTATTTATTATAGAGCAATCTAGACTTTTCTACCTACTGCTACGAAAATTTCTTTTAAGATTGTATTGTGACGCGATGGTCGGCGATGATACCTTGATAGTGCATTAAAAACGTACAATTACTGAGGTTTTGACAATAAATGACGCTTAAGCTTGATAGGCTCGAGGTTGGGCTCCGAATTTTACTTATCGCTTGTTCTTGTATGATTCTGCATTCATGCTCAATTATCAGCAGTGCCGACCGGCAACCGAAGGTCTTGCAGCTAAAGTCTACGGAAAATCACGAAGCGAAGGTTGTCGCTTTAGCCGATTGGACGGCTCGGGCACGGATATCGGTGCAGACGAGTGAGGATTCCTTTAGCGCAGATTTGATTTGGACTCAAATTGGCGCCGCGTATAATCTAAGGCTGTCAGGTCCTTTTGGCAGCGGTGCGCTGACCATCCGTGGCAATAATAGCCAGGTAATTTTACTGACTTCTGATGGCCAATCTTTCTTGGCAGGTACGCCTGAGGAGTTGATGCTGGCGCAACTAGGTTGGAGTGTTCCTTTGTCGCAATTACGCTACTGGCTAGTGGGTATTCCAGATCGAAGTAGCCGGGACAATCTGACGGTCGAGTTAACAGATAAAGTAGGTAGGTACGCTAGTTTTTCTCAATTTGACTGCGAGGTTATCTACAAAGATTACTATGACGATCGAGATCCTAATGTACCTAGGAAGTTGTTAATTGGCTGCGAAGATCTTAAGTCGCGGATAGTCATAAAAAAATGGGAGATACGATAATTGGGCATATCTAAGGGCTGGCCGGCTCCTGCTAAAATTAATCTTTTTCTGCAAATAAACGGAAGACGCGAGGATGGCTATCATAATTTACAAACTATTTTTCAATTTATTAATGTTTGCGATCAGATTGACTTCCAAATAAGGGATGACGGAATAATTGAGAGAGACTCTGATCTGGCTGGCGTTTCTAGTGAGGATGATTTAACCGTCAAGGCGGCAAAGTTGTTAAGAGAGCATGTTCAAGGCTCGAAAGGTGCAACAATTACGGTGCACAAGCGTATTCCAATGGGTGCTGGATTAGGCGGAGGGAGTTCCAATGCCGCGACCGTGTTAGTTGCCTTGAATTTTCTCTGGGGGCTTAATTTGCCCGAAAGCGATCTGGTTGCTTTAGGGCTTAGACTAGGTGCTGATGTACCTATCTTTGTGAGAGGAAAAAGTGCTTGGGCAGAAGGGATCGGGGAGAAATTGTCTCCCTTTTCTCCGGAAGTAGGACCTATTTTTGTTATTATTCCTAACTGCAAGGTGCCGACACAGGAGATATTTAACGATCCTTTGTTGACACGAGATACTGACGCCATCAAAATGCATGAATTTTCTATAGCTAGCAGTCGGAATGATTGTGAGTTGGTTACTCGTCGCTTATACCCTAGCGTCGGAGATGCGCTTGATTGGCTTGGCCACTATCGCCCAGCTAGAATGAGCGGAACTGGATCAAGCGTCTTTGCATTTTTTGAGTGCCGTGAAGAGTTGCAGGTTGTGAAGCGATCTCTTCCAAGTGATTGGATTGGTTTTGCGGCGGAGCGAGAGAATTACTCTCCTTTGTTGAAGAAAATTGATAAAGAGTCCAAAGTTTTGAAGGGCTAATAGTAGAAGTTTTGGGGTGTCGCCAAGTGGTAAGGCACTGGGTTTTGATCCCAGCATTCCCAGGTTCGAATCCTGGCACCCCAGCCATATTTTGGCAGGCGATAGGTTTATCGCCATTAACGTGGGATAATCCATAAGTGAGGCCCTGCTTTCGAACTTTCTGTCGGACACTCTTGATGCGATGAGGCGCTTAAACAGATGATTGATGACTCCCTGATGTTGTGTACCGGAAATGCGAATCCCGCACTAGCCGCGTCTATTGCTAAGCATCTTCAAGTGCCACTCGGGAAAGTAGTGGTCGGTGCCTTTAGTGATGGCGAAACCATGGTCGAGGTGGCAGAAAATGTTCGTGGTCGAGATGCGATAGTTATTCAATCAACCTGCGCGCCAACGAACGATAATTTTATGGAGCTACTCATAATGGTAGATGCTTTGCGGCGGGCTTCTGCGCAAAGCATCACAGCGGTCGTGCCGTATCTCGGCTATGCGCGCCAAGATCGCAGACCTCGCTCGGCGAGGGTGCCGGTTACCGCTAAGGTGGTTGCTAACATGATAACGCATGTTGGTACTACTAGATTTTTAACGGTGGACTTGCATGCTGAGCAAATACAGGGTTTTTTCGATATCCCAATGGATAATGTATACGCTTCGCCGGTGTTGCTCGGGGACATATGGAAGCACGAGTATGAAGATTTGATGGTCGTATCGCCCGATGTCGGCGGTGTTGTGAGAGCGCGAGCCATCGCGCGACGTCTGGATAATGCCGATTTAGCCATAATAGATAAAAGACGGCCTAAAGCAAATGAATCTAGAGTCATGAATATTATTGGTGATGTTGCTAATCGGACTTGTGTCATGGTTGATGATATGGTCGATACAGCTGGAACTCTCTGTAGCGCGGCGTCCGCATTAAAAGAAAGCGGAGCTAAAAAAGTGGTTGCTTACTGTACGCATCCAGTGTTGTCAGGTAATGCCATAGAAAAAATTTGTGGGTCTCCTTTAGATGAGTTGGTGGTGACGGATACCATTCCGTTGTCGCAACAGGCGCGAGATTCAGGTAAGATCCGGCAGTTATCTGTGTCAGGATTATTAGCCGAAAGTATTCGTCGGATTAATTCGAGCCAATCTTTGAGCTCAATGTTTGTTGATTAGTATATTGAGTGTGAGTCCGTCTGGTCGCGGGCGGGCACCGCTCAATTTTGTGTTATTTATTGGAGATTAGAAATGGATGAATTCACTTTAGTCGCGGAAAGTCGCGGTGATATGGGCAAGGGTGCGAGCCGCCGCCTGCGTAAGTCAGAAATAGTTCCGGCTATAGTTTATGGGGCGAAGAAAGCGGCTTTGTCGATACAACTCAAACATTCGGATGTGTTGAAGTCGTCTTCGCAAGAATCTTTTTATTCTCAGATCTTAGATCTTTCTATAGATGGAAAGGTTGAGAGGGTGGTTTTGAAGGATATGCAGCGGCACCCTTATAAACCATTCGTCATGCACATGGACTTTCAGAGAGTGGATGAGTCCGCTGCGCTGACTATCCGTATTCCGGTACACTTTTTAAATGAAGAGGATTGTATCGGCGTTAAGCAGGAAGGCGGAGTGATTGCGCGTTTAATGACAGAAATTGAAATCACGTGTTTGCCCAAGGACCTGCCGGAGTCCATAGAAGTAGATGTAGCTAATTTGAGTGTGGGTGATGCTGTGCATCTCGCTGATTTGGTATTGCCTGATGGTGTTGAGATCACCTCGATAACAAGTGGTGGGGACGGTGCCGCGGCCATAGTTCAGGTGGCGATGCCTAGAATGGTCGAAGAAGAGGAAGAACCTGATAGCGAAGAGGTTGACGGCGAGGATGAGGCTTCAGATGGAGAAGATACTGCGACCGAAGATCCTGACACAGATTCTTCAGAGTAATCTTGGGTAGAAAGTACTCAGCGTTGGTTGTAGGCGGCGATGACTGGCGGTAATGAAATTCGGTTAGTCGTGGGACTGGGAAATCCTGAAGAAAGTCAGCAAAACGATCGACATAATGTCGGTTTTTGGCTTTTGGATGGATGGGCTTGTAAAAACCAAGCTCCACTGAGTCCTAGTGCACGACACACTGGAATCTCGGGCAAATGTCCAAACGGTGTAAGCTTTTTGAAGCCAACGACTTATATGAACCTGAGCGGACAAAGTGTGGCGTCTTACGCTAACTATTATGGTCTCGAAGCTAAAAAGATCCTCGTTGCTCACGATGATTTGGATTTAAGTGCGGGCTGCGTCCGCCTTAAATATGGTGGTGGTCATGGTGGACATAATGGGCTTAGAAGTATTACCCAAAGTCTTGGATCAGACGCATATTATAGAGTTCGAATAGGAATAGGCCGACCTGAGCCAGGTCGCGATGTCAGTAGCTTTGTTTTAGGAAAACCCAGCTCCAAAGAGCGGTTGATCATCTCTTCTCGTATAGATGATGTTTTGGCGCTGTCCGATGAAATTTTATCTGGTTCCTTTGAGAGCGCTATGAACGTTTTGAATCGACGAGATAATAATTAATGTGAGTGATATTTAATGGGTTTTAAGTGTGGAATTGTGGGGTTGCCGAATGTTGGTAAGTCATCCTTATTTAATGCGCTTACCAGCGCTGAAATTGCGGCCGAGAATTACCCATTTTGCACCATAGAACCTAATGTCGGTATAGTTTCTGTACCCGACGAGAGATTAACTCACATAGCCTCGATAGCAAGTTCAAAAAAAGTCATTCCTTCTACTATGGAATTTGTCGATATTGCTGGATTAGTTGAAGGAGCGTCTAAAGGCGAAGGCTTGGGGAATAAATTCTTGGCGCATATCAGAGAAACGCATGCGATTGCGCACGTCGTTCGCTGCTTTGAAGATGATAATGTTACGCATGTTTCAGGGCGGATTGATGCCATCGCGGATATCGATATTATTGAGACGGAGTTATTGCTTGCTGACTTGGAAGTATGCGAGCGTGGCTTGGAAAGGGCAGAAAAGCAAGCGAAATCCGGCGACAAGGAACAGCGTCAGCGTGTCGAGTGCTTCACTGTACTTTTGCAGAACTTAGAAAACGGTGTCGCTATCCGCGCGGCGAATCTTACTGTTACTGATCCTGCCCTAATATTAGCTAAAGAGCTTTCTCTATTAACCGTGAAGCCCATGCTTTTTATAGCGAATGTTTCGGAAGATCAATTGCAACACAGCCCCCAAGTAACGCTGGTAGCAGCTCACGCTAATGAGATCGGAGCCGAATGTATTTTTCTTTGTGCAGAGATAGAAGCGGAAATAGCCGCGTTACCAGAGTCTGATAGAGATGAGTTTTTGAAAGACTTGGGAATTGAGGAGTCTGGTTTAGATAAAGTGATTCGGGCTGGATATCGTCTATTGGGCTTGCAGAGCTTTTTCACAGCGGGACCAAAAGAGAGCCGAGCATGGACCGTAAAGCAAGGCGCTTTAGCCCCTCAGGCTGCTGGTGTTATACATACTGATTTTGAGAGAGGTTTCATTAGAGCAGAAGTTATTGGTTATCAAGACTATATAGAATGTGAGGGAGAGCCTAAGGCAAGAGAGGTTGGCAAGTTAAGGGTCGAAGGAAAAGAGTATCTTGTAAAAGATGGTGACGTCATGCATTTTCGTTTTAATGTCTAGTACTTTGATTTATTCGTAGCGCCCCACCGTGGTCTAATTTTCAAAAGAGGCTCTTAGTATTTCAGTATCTAAGTATTCAGTTACCGCCGTAATTTTATCGCCAGACCATTTGTATACCCAGCAGTAGGTATTATTATATGTGCCGCCAGATATAGTTTTTGATTCGCCCCTGCCTTGGCAAACGAGATAGTCACCTTCCGAAATTAGGTTGTCCACGAATATATGAAGATGACCGTCAAGTAGCTCGGACAATGGACCGAGAAGTCGCCCGGTGACTTCCTCCATTCCTTTATACAGTCCAGAGAATTTTGTGTCTCCAATTATTCGCCACTGAACGCTGTCGTCAAATAACCCCATTAACGGCCCTGAATCACCATTGGCTAACGCGTTAAACCCAGCCGTAATTAGTTCTTTGTGCTTGTTCATTACTACTCCTTTAGTGTACTGACGTGTACTAAGCTAAATTTTTAATTCTTCTGTTACTAATTGTACAAAATAGCTTGCTCCCACCGGTATGATTTCATCATTAAAATCATAATGTGCACTATGTAGCATACACCCTCCTTCTCCTGGCCCGTTACCAAGGAACGCATAGCATCCGGGTTTTTCTTGCAGCATATAACCAAAATCTTCAGAGCCGGTTACCATTTCTACGTTAGCGTTTACTGATTCGTTTCCGCATACTGACCGTGCAGCTTTTGCTGCCAGCTCTGTTTCTGCTGAGGAGTTAACTGTCGGGGGAAATCGCTTTTCATACCACCAATTGAAATCGCAATTACTCGCGGTACAAATCCCTGAAGTTATTTCTTTCATACGTTGTTCTATCAATTTTTGAACGTTAGGCGTGAAGCTCCGAACGGTACCTTTTAGTACGATCTCTTTGGGAACCACGGCCCAGGCATCTCCAGCATGAAATTGAGTGACTGATACCACTGCGGTATCGGTAGGGCTGAGATTTCTAGATACGATATTTTGTAACGCGAGTACTACTTGGGAACCAACTGGGATAGGATCAATCACTAAGTGGGGCAACGCGGCGTGGCCACCTTTACCAATAATTTTTATTTCAAACACATCCATTGCAGCCATTATTGGACCACTACGCATTGCAATTTCACCAATCGGAAGGCCGGGCCAGTTATGAATCGCGTAGACTGACTCCATGGGAAAATCTTCAAATAGCCCATCATCTATCATGGCCTTGGCACCAGCTTCCCCTTCTTCGGCAGGTTGGAAGATAAAATGCACGATACCGTCAAAATTTCTATTTTTAGAAAGATATTCAGCAGCGGCAAGGAGTGTTGCCGAATGACCATCATGTCCGCATGCGTGCATTATTCCCGCATGCTTTGACTTGTGTGCGAAAGTATTTAGCTCGTTTATTGGCAACGCGTCCATGTCAGCTCGAAGCCCGATTGAACGATCGCTATTTCCCGATCTTATAGTTCCGACTAATCCGGTTTTGCCTAACCCGCGGACGATCGGAATACCAAAACTCTCTAGTTTTTCAGCAATAAAGTTAGAGGTTTCGTTTTCTTTATAGGCGAGTTCGGGTATCGAGTGCAGTTGTTTACGCCAGCCCATGTATTTTGAATTATTTTCCGTGATTTCTTTTATTACAGTCATAGACAAATACCATAGGCTAAAATTAGCTGATGTGCCAATATTTTGAGAGCTTTAAACTAAGTTTGGTAATAACCGAACGCGTTCCATCCGCCATCGATTATCAGCGTTTCACCGGTCATGAAGTTCGCATCTTCGCTAGCAACAAAATTTACTGCATTAGCAACATCTGCGCCTGTTCCTAGCCTTCTTTGCGGGGTTCGCCTTTCTAGGTCAGATAGTTTTAATTTCCCCTCTCGAGCAAGCTGATCAATTAACTCGGTCCTAATGTAGCCAGGTGAAATACAATTTACGCGAATACCAAATCGTGCCCATTCTATAGCCATGACTTTTGTCATTTGATCAACGGCAGCCTTCGAGGCACAGTAACCTAGCGTGGCTGGAAAGGCATTTTGACCAAGAATAGAGCCGATGTTAATGATACATCCACCTCCATTTTCTTTCATTTGATGCGCCACTGCTTGGGAGCACAAAAAAATAGATTTACAGTTGATATCCATGTGGATGTCCCAGTTTTCTTCACTCATTTCCATGGTCAGCATAGGTTTTGAGATCCCCGCATTGTTAACAAGTATGTCAACGGAACCATAGTTTTGATGAATTAAAGCAAACGAGTCTTTAACCATATCCGGATCTTCTACTCGGCACCCGATAGACATCCCTTGGCCACCTGCCGCTTCAATGTCTGCTACGGTAGTATCTGCATTTTCGGCAATCGTCGCGGTACAGACTACTCGGGCGCCCTGGCTGGCTAATGATAAAGCAATTGATTTGCCGATTCCTCGGCTCGCGCCGGTTACAACAGCTACTTTACCAATGAATTTTTTTGACACGTTACAAAGTTCCTTTATGTCCCAGTGGTTTTAGTAAGTCCAGTTTTCGGAGTAGGGCCGGATCTCAATTTCGTTACTCCAAGCAGATTTTGGTTGCTCGTGCGTCCACCAATAGGTCTCTGCAACATCATCTACATTACTAGTTTTATCAATCTCAAATTCGTCGCCCATCCATTGTCGAACATCAGGTACATCTAACTCACAGTCCAGCCGAACGTGAGTCACATGTACGCCGTTTTTGCCGTAGGCTTTGGCTAAGCTCTGCGAGAGACCACGTAGACCAAATTTGCCGATTGCGTACAGGGGGTTTGTACCGGATCCGCGGAAGGCCGCTGTTGCACTGGAGAATATTATATTTCCGCTTGATTTGGTTAGCATATCAGGGAGCACAGATTTAGCTGCTGCGAATGCACCTACCACTTCAAGATTTAATATAGATTCAACGTCGTTATAGGACATGTCTAGCGGGTCATTAGGGGCATAGCCACCTCTTACGTTGTATATCAGAGTAGTAATATCGCCTTTGTTCAGGATAATTTTTTTTAGGGTGTCTTCTAATTCCTTTGGCTTGGTGGCATCCGCTTGATAATACTCATGTGCTAGCTCTGGCGCTGCTTCTTGAGCTGCGATAAGTGCTGCTGAGCCACCTTCCTCCGATCGAGTGATTAGCGCTAGCGTGTAGCCTCCTTTGGCAAAACGTCGGGCCAGGGCCTGTCCTAACCCTTGGCCTGCGCCAATAATCGCACATATTTTATTTTTCATACTCGCCCTTTGCTGATTTTTTTGATTAAAATAATAGTAGTAAGTAATCCAGTTAGCGATAACAAGGTTAGCAGAGAAAAATAATACGTATAACCCTGAGCCCCTGGAAATGCATCTAGGATCCTGCCCGCTAATGGCGAAAAAAATATGTCAGGGCTATACCCTATCACTGATATTATCCCGACAGTAGTTCCAGTCAATCTAGTGGGAGTCTGGGTTTCTGCTAAAAGCGCGAAGTAAACGCCCCGTAATGCAAACACTGTGAGAAAAGTGATCATAAGTGTGACAAATATAATGTTGGCTAGAGCGATTTGTCCGTTCATAATGACATTGCCGATGTAGCCGCCTGATGACAATAGAAATGACCATTTTATAACACTACTCGCTAGAAACCGATCAGCTAGAAATCCCGCAAGCACGGCTGCCACTGGTCTCAGGAACGCCATGTATGCCATGAATTTTGCGGATTCTATTTCACTTAGTCTCAAGACTTCGTGCACGTAAAGACCATAATTATCAAGACCTTTATAACCGCAGTATGCGCAGAAGATAATTAATGCTTTTAGCCAAACTACTGGTCTACTTAGCACAGTCAGCAGAGTATTCTTCGGCATTGAATCAGGGACATTGCCCCTGCTTTGAGTTGGGAGACATATAAGAACAAGTAGTGCCGCCATAGCGGTTGCTAGGCTGTAGGAGAGGATAACAATGGTCAGGGCTGATTTTCTTTCAGCCACTTCAATGAGATCTGTCGGTGGGAGTGCGCTAGAGAAAAGCCACACCCCGACACTTGCAAAGATAGCTGCTATCAGACCACGCCCACCGTCTAAAAAGCCGAAAGCTTTTCCCTGTGAAGTATCTCCTCCCCAGGCTCTTGTGGCTCGCATTAAGCCAGCCCAAAATAAGAATATGGTGGTAAATCCCCAGTACCCATAGAGAATACCAAGATTGAAAGTATCGGGTATGCTAGAAAAATAGATTCCTCCTAGGGCTGTTAAAATCAGGGACACTATGATGAGGTATTTAGGATCGAAGCGATCGGCCAGAATCCCGCCCGGGAAGTAAGCTAGGATTGCCGTTATTCCGTACACGGCAAAGATATCTCCAAGAGCAGTATTTGTTAGACTAAATGCTTCAAGCAAGGAAGGTCGGAAGTAGCGTGGAACATGGAATGGCAGGCTGAATATTAGCTCACCGGCTATAATTAGAGAGATAAGTGCCCAAAAACGTCGCTGTTTACTCATTCTATTGTTAATTTGTGTAAATCGGGACTAGCTCGTATGAATCAGTCCCGGATGCGCTTGTTTAAGGAGAGTAGCTGCCTCACGTGCTTCACTTTCAGTAGCAAAGACCCTGTCTTTGAAAAGAATTACGGGTACGTTCGGATCGACGCAAAGTTGGCCTACTGCGTACTGTCCTTTTTTTGGAGATAAGACTATATACCAGCCGGTAACTGGCCCAGGTTTATAGCCATTAAGTTTGTACAAAAGTTTTGCAAAGTCGGCGTAGGGACCGCTAGGGTCAATCGTTTCAAGATGCTCAGTACTGCCGAATTCGGCTGTTTCTTCCCATTGCCATGGAAGAGCTCCCTCGACATTGCTACCCATCGACTCTTGTCCTCTAAGTGCTGGGTGGAGCCACCAATAGTGATCTCGTTCCAGTTCGACCTCTTTTTCTTCTTCTCTCAAGGCAGCGCCCCTGCTTTTAAGAATCCGTTTAGAACGTTCTGCATAATTTGCGAAACGTTGTTTTTATAATCATTGTGCTGCAAAGAACCACACCATGACATCGAACCTACCGAAAATACAGCGCCATCATTGGGTGTTTTATAGTAGACGATATCGGCGCGCGTCCAAGGATTATTGTCGCCAGTACCTCCTTGAGTATAGCCTCTCGCATTGAATGTCGATTCTTCCGTAACAGACACAAAAATATCATTATGTCCCTCAGAGTGAGCGAGAAGGTAGGCTCTATTTGGAGTCCCTAGTTCTAAATCATACCGGTCAAGTTCCAATCCTGCAGCACCTCCGCCGACAAGACCAAAATTACCGATGACTTCGTCCGACCCGATCCCTTTCATTATCCATTTACATTCAGGTAGCTCACTATCGGGAGCTCTGCGATAGTATGACGAGTAGGTTAATCCAAACGAGGTAAAAGTGACGCCTAATAATTTACTCATCGCTCGACCTCTCACTCGCCAGAGTCCGCCATGCTTTCCGTCGAAAGCATTGCAGTACTCTCCTGGATTAATAGTCCATGCGCGAGTTCCATTATCGCCTTTTCTAACTTCCACGATATTTGGGTTGTCAGGATGCGGCACAGTGATCCAATAAAAGCCGTTAGCAGCTAAATATAAGAATCTTCCTCCCTGTAGTTGATAGTCATGATAAGCATCCATTTGCTCTTCAGAGATATATTCCGGATGATGTCCTGTTAATACGATTGGATAACGGTTTAAAAGATCTACGCCTTCTCTCTGAACGTCTTCGTCTGTATAGATGTCGACGTCATAATCGAGTTCGTGTAGCCAATCAACTAAATGCAGATCGGCATTAAACTGCCAAATGGATGGTGATAGTACATGCAGATACTTTGGTCGCATATTAAGGATTGGGCGAAGTCTTGACGATACATTGACGCCCCAGCCATCGCGATAGGATGCATAGGTACCAAGCCCGTAACCTCTTTCTTGATTTAGAAGTAAATCACCTGGCTGCAGCAGAGGCACTTGCCCTGTTAGCAATTGCGCCACGACAGAGTTTACGCTGAGATTATCGTTGGCGTAAGCCATGTAACTATGAGTCGGCATAATGAGTGCAATTTTTGCCGTGGTAGTTCCTTTGGGCGGTCTGACAAAAAACGGGATATAGTCTTCGTATTCAGGTGTTGATTGGCCTTTTACTCTTAAGCGAGCAGCGTAAACACCGCTAACCATCCTATCAGGAATTTTCATAGTGAAACTAGGTCGCCAACGAGCATCGTCAACGGTCTCATCATGAAAGTGAATAGCTCCGTATTCTTGTGGCCCGTGGATAAAACTCATGAAGTGTGAGGACCAGTTGTGTCCCGGTGTACCTCGCACGGGCAAGTTAATTGCCACTCCATGTAGTCTATGAGGCCCCATATCTACGATGTGCGTAGAGGCCGCATTATCACGTATATTCGCGCTAAAATCCCATGCAGCAACTACGCTCTCTCTAAGCTCTGTTGGAATAGCTTCCATTCTTGGGGCACCCATTATCAGCTCGATTTCGGCTCTGCTTAAGGCGCGGTTAGTTATACGTGGTCGATCTATTTTACCGTTATATTTTTGAGTATGCTCTGGAATAGCCCATGGCTCGGCGAGCTGGCCATAGTGCGCACCTGAAACAGTTCGTCCACAGTCGGGGTCCTTTGCACTAGAGGCCATCATAAATGGCGCTGAAGTTATTTTTGCCGGCCCATTTTTTACTTTAAAATTTTTCTCCGCCTCAGTATCTGACCGAGGATGCAGCATGCTCGGTCCATGACCTCCGTTAGTAGCAGTTAAGTAAGGCACCTGGCAGATAAAGCCTTTGCCGTTACTCGCGTCATAACTGACCATGACCTTGTACCAGACTTTCCGCATCATTGCCTTTTTGGTGCTAAAGGTTTCTATTTTTCCTCGACCTTTTCCAATTTTAAATTCCAGCGCCCCTGCGTCGTTAATAAATAGCCCGTATCCTACTTTTTTGGAGTCGTCCCACTTTCCTAACAGAGCTTGTTCTCCAACCGCGACACCCTCTGTATCAACAACCGGCGTTGTAGGATAGATATAGGCACACATAGTCAGACTTTCTAAATCAAATAGCTCACTTTGAGGGCCTAAAATATAGCTACCCGCCATAAGTGGCTGATTTGCCCCTTTGTACTTTCCGTTGACGCTCGTACGAAATACTTTTTCTTTGAATCCAGGACCTTCAGGGTTGGTGTCGCCGTTGATTAGTCTAACAATATCTGATTGATACGGTTCACCAAATTCACTATGAACGTAGAAGGTGATTTCATCTCCAGGCTCCACCGAGCATTGATCAGAATACCCCGTAATACGCAACATTGAATTTTGTTTCATTTACTTGCTCCCTACTTTATTTTTTACATGCGTATTTCGTAATGAGCGCACAGTGATTTTAGTCTTTTACAGAAGATCGCATGCTCTGCGTCTTCTCTCGTACTATATTTTTCTTTAGTGATTTTTACCGCATCACCTCGCGCTCCAGGCAGCACCCCGATTGAGTATTCTTTCCAAGGAATGGTTTCCACAATGGTATGTTTCCCCTTTTGTGGGAACATTCTCAACTTGTCGACTAACTTTTTTAATACGGGGCTCTGCAAAGGCGGTGGTGTTCCAGGTTGAGTCGCTCCACCTCTTGGAAATTGACGATGTTCTGCTATCAGCGCATTACGTTTGTCTTTATCTTTCAGGTGCTCCAGGACATACATTCGCATGTCATAATCGTCTACAGCAGTCAGCGCGTAATTTTGCTGGAGTGCAGTTAATGTTTTGTTTTGAGCCATTAGCCGTTACCTTGAATTTGTTTATCTTTGATAGGGGAAATTAAGCTTTTAATACAATAGCTACCATCACATCATTTTTTTTCATTCATGTAAATGCGAATAGTGATTGAAATACCAACGAATGCAAATTAAAGGTAAAATAATCGAAAAATTTTATGGGAAAAGTTTATGTACGCGAATATTACAGCATCGACGGATGAATTAAAGCTTCAGTTAGAACAGTTCATGGGACAGCACGTTTATCCTAACGAGCATCGGTATCACGAAGAATTATCAGGCCTCGAAGATAGATTTTCTACTATCCCTCTTGTTGAAGAGCTAAAGACTTTAGCCAAAGAACAGGGTTTGTGGAACCTATTTATGCCAAAGGACCATGGCGGACTAAGCAATGCAGAATATGCGCCACTTGCCGAAATCATGGGTCGTGTTTATTGGAGCTCAGAAGTATTTAATTGTAATGCTCCGGATACAGGAAATATGGAGGTTTTTATAAAATATGCTACAGAACAGCAAAAAGCTGACTGGTTGCAGCCTCTCTTAGCCGGAGAAATACGTTCCTCTTTTGCTATGACCGAGCCGGATGTTGCCTCAAGCGATGCTACTAACGTACAAACCTCAATTGTGCGTGACGGTGATGAGTATGTGATTAATGGTTTAAAGTGGTTTATCACTGGTGCCATGTTCGAGAGGACCAAAATCTTTATCGTCATGGGGAAAACCGATCCAGAGAATCCTAATCGACATCTGCAACAGAGCCAAATTTTAGTTCCTAAAGATACTGATGGACTCGTTATAACAAGACCGTTAACCACATTAGGCTACGATGATGCGCCTCAGGGGCATGCTGAGGTTAGGTTTGATAATGTGCGAGTTCCGGTCGAAAATATTTTACTTGGTGAGGGGCGGGGATTCGAGATCGCTCAAGGTCGACTGGGGCCTGGAAGGATCCATCATTGCATGCGACTAATTGGTGGCGCACAGAGGGCTCTAGAGCTTGCCTGTAAGCGAACAGTCTCCCGTTCGACTTTTGGTAAAACACTCTCTCAGCATCAATCAATTAGAGAAGATATCGCCAAGTCATTTTGTGAAATAGAACAGGCACGATTACTAACGATGAAAACGGCCGCTAAGATGGATGAACTAGGTGCGAAAAGCGCGATGGATTTTATAGCGGCGGCAAAAATCACGGTACCTCTTATGGCACAAACTGTCATCGATCGATGCATGCAAATACACGGTGCCGGAGGCTTGACGGGTGATTATTGCATGGCGGAGGCTTTTAACTACGCGAGATGGTGCCGACAGGCGGATGGTCCTGATCAAGTTCATATGATGGCGTTAGGCAAACAAATTATTAACCGCTACGCTTCCGACCACTGATTGGAGCTTTTTTGATAAGTAGTGGTTCTAAATTTAGGTTATGCCTTTAGGATAACTCTGCAGAAAAACGTTTCCCGTTTTTAACGTAGCCTTCAGCGGATGCGGTGAGATTTGCTATTTGGGTCGCCGATAGTTCTCGAGCGACTTTCCCAGGCGAGCCAAGCACAAGGCTACCATCAGGTATCGTTTTCCCTTCAGTGATCAGGGCTCCTGCGCCGATCAGGCAGTTTTTTCCAATTGTAGCACCGTTCAAAATAACAGCATTTATTCCTATCAGCGAGTTATCCCCAATAGTGCATCCATGCAGCATGACTTTATGTCCTATAGTGCAATTAGACCCAATTGTTAAAGGGCAACCTGGATCGGTATGCAAAACCGATAAATCCTGCACATTGGAATTTTTTCCGATAGTGATGAGGTCATTATCGCCCCGTATAACAACCCCGAACCAGATGCTCGCATTATGTTTTAAGCGGACATTTCCAATAACAGACGCATCTGGCGCTATAAAACAGGCTCCTTCGTCTTGAACGTTGTTACTTCCCAAACTGTAAATCATGCCCTAGCTCCGCTTAGAAATGTGAAAACGAGACGATACCTTTATTACATTAATAAAGACAAGTCCAAAATGTAAATTGTTAGATAGTTTGTTTCATCTCTAGTAATGTGTGTAGCCATGAGTAATAGGGGATTAACCTTTTTTGATACGGCGATCGGTTGGTGTGGCTTAGCCTGGGACGGCAACAATATTTTGGGTTTCCAGTTACCTGAGGCGACCAAAGAGCTCACTGAAAAAAAAATGCGAGGTCAGTACCCAAATCTCGTTGGGGATGTAGTCCCAAGTAGGTTAATAGCCAATCTTTGTCGTGATGTGCTGTCGCACGTCGAGGGTAGGGCTCAGGATTTTTCCGCGATAAGTATAGACATATCGACGTTAACTCCTTTTAGTAAAAGAGTGTATGAATTTACCAGAGCGATCCCAGCAGGGAAAACGATTTCTTACGGAGAGTTGGCCAAGAGGATTGGTAGTCCTAATTCGGCGCGAGCAGTTGGTCGCGCACTGGGAGCTAACCCTATACCTTTGCTTGTTCCTTGCCATCGTGTGATAGCAGCTAATGGGGCTCTGACCGGATTTAGTGCTACTGGTGGAGTGGAGCTGAAAGCACATCTTTTAGAGATTGAGCGTATGAGTTCGGAACACAGCGGAGGGTTTGTATATTGTCCTCGGCGTGCCGCCGGCTATTTGAAAACTCGAGACGAATATTTAGGACATTTTATTGATCAAATCGGTATGCCAAGTTTAACAATACGCAAAACCTCAACAATTTTTGCCGCACTTACACGTACTATAGTAGGTCAGCAGTTGAGTACTAAGGCAGCAGCGACAATTTTCGAACGTTTTTGTCGCATATTACCTCGGGGTCTGAGCGGTCTGACGCCCCAAAATTATTTATCGATAAACGAGACTGAGCTTCGCAGCGTGGGTTTGTCTCGAAATAAAGTAGCAGCAATAGGGGATCTAGCGGAGAAAACTTTATCGAAGAGAGTACCCGGCTTGGCAGCATTAAGAAGGATGGACGATGCACAGGTAGTGGAGGTTTTGTCGAATGTTAAGGGCATAGGGAAGTGGACCGCAGAAATGGTTTTAATGTTTCGTCTCGGTCGTCCTGACGTTTTATCTGTTGATGATCTCGGCTTGAGGTTGGGCCACGCGATCTTGGTGAGTAGTGGTCGAGAGACTGATAGAAAGACTTTACGCGATTATGGGGAACGGTGGCGGCCGTATCGCAGTATCGCTAGCTGGTATCTATGGCGAATTCTGGATTTGTCACGTAGTAAAAAATAATTGCGGTGTTTTTCTGAGGAGCTATTACTATTTTATAAGTCTGGTCGCATTGTGTGCCATTCGGTCAGATCTTCATAGCCCGCGGCCGCTCTTATGATGGATGATTCATCACCTAATTTCCCAATAAATTGCATAGCAGTAGGCATTCCAGAAGCGTCAAAGCCATTTGGTACGGTAATGCTGGGATGACCTGAAAAGTTTGTGGGTGCGGCAAATCGTACCAATGGTGCTATATCTTCTATCGCAGCTACTTGCTGCGGCGGATAATCCGATTGAGGACCTGCTAATCCAGGCATGGCAGGACAAACAAGTACGTCTACTGTCTCTAAGAGTTCATTGATTAACGCTCGTGTAGCTTGTCTTTGTTTACATGCTTTCGCATACTCTTTCGCACTTACTTGTAGGCCATGTTCTAGAAGTGAGCGGAAAACTGGACCGTAATCATCGGCTTTTTCTGGGAACAAACCTTCATGCCCACACAAAGCATCAACTGAGCATATTGTCATCCAATGATCGGCGGCTTCGACGATTTCTGGCCGATTAATTTCTATAATTTGAGAGCCTTCATGTCTCATTAGCTCAACTGCAGTGGCTGTGGCTTGAAACATTTGAGGGTCGCAGTCGGTAGATGAATATTGCTGATCAAACCCTACGGTGATGCCCCTTAAGCCTTGATTCGCGGCGGATAAATAGTCGCTACTTTTATCGGAACGGGTCGATCCATCACGTGAGTCGCGCCCCTCAAGTATCTCTAGAACCATCGCTGCGTCACGTACGCTACGAGCCATAGGGCCAATATGATCCAGTGTGTCAGATAATGGGAAAACGCCATATCTGCTTATTTTTCCAAAAGTAGGCTTGATACCTACGACCCCGCAGGCTGCTGAAGGGAACCGAATTGATCCACCGGTATCAGTTCCGAGGCTGGCAAAGCAAAGGGAGGCCCCAGTCGCGCTTCCTGAACCACTGGAAGAAACTCCTGACCAATGTTCAATGTTCCACGGATTATTCGGAGGCCTATAGTCAGGATGGTAACCATAGAGGGCAAATTCGGTTAGATTGAGTTTCCCTAATATCACGGCGCCCGCGCTTTTAAGTTTTTCGACCACCGTGGCGTCGTGTTCTGGTTTGAACTTTTTTCGTATTGTCGAAGCGCAAGTTGTTTCTATTCCAGTAACATTGACAAGGTCTTTGAGTGCGATAGGAACTCCATGAAGTGGTCCTCGATACAATCCTTTTTTGATTTCTGATTCGGCCTGAGTTGCTCCTGTAAGAGCGAGTTCGTCTGATATTGAGATGTAACTATTAAGTTTTTTATCTATCTTATACACTCTGTCCAGCATTGCCTCTGTTAATGCAACGGGTGATATTTCTTTGCTTTGGATGAGCGGAGCTATAGTTTCGATAGTTTGAGTTAGTAAGTCGGATTCGATAGTCATTTCGCTTTCCCTAGATTCTTGATAACTGCTTAATCGGGTCTTTTAAGTTTAAAAAAATACCAGTAAATATTACTTTTGTCATAAATAGTCTCAGCATAATATTTTTCTTCAGCCAGGTATTGGTGCGTTTCGACAATATTTTTTTCAATAAGTTTATCCAGCGCCGCTTTAACTTCAGCGGGAGAAGTTTCGATCCCCATTGCTGTAGATTGTTTTACCGCATAAGTATTTATGTGATCAAAAGTACTATAGGGTTTTTGCAGAGCGTCTTTTATCCACAGTGTGACCAGCATCGTATTAGACTTCTTTGGCCATAGCTCGCACCTCAGTCTCTGTCGGAAACCTTCCGCTTAGCTTTTTAGAAAAGATCATTTTATCTGGTTTACTTATCTCAAAAACACCACCGGCGCCTTCCAGCAGGATAACTTCAATTTTTTCGTATTCCAGTAGCAGCGATCTCACACGGAGTGCTTCGGGCTTATAGTTTCACTGCACGCAGTATTTGATACTAATGTTCATTTTTTAATTATCTCGAGTCGTAGAGCATTTAAGAGACTGATAACACTAAATTGTCGGACTCTCTCGTAATCGCCGGGTAATTTCACCAGTTCCACTCGCTCACCCTTCGAGTCCGCAATACCTAAAAATGTTTGCCCAGCTGAACTTTTCCCTGGTAAATCATGTTCTCCAGTTGTGGCTAGGCCAATATCACTTCCAAAAAATTCTCGCGTCGCTTTAGCGAGATTTTTCGCGCCTTCTTGGGTCCCGATGAGATCGTCTTCTAGGCCTAGTATATGTTTTCGGGCCTTAGAGGATCTGGGCACCAAGCCTCCAACAAATACTTCTCCGAAAGGATCTTTACTTGATAGCCGAGTACTTGCGATCCCTCCACTAGTGACCTCTGTCACGGACATTGTTAAGTTGTATTGTTTCAGTAGTTTGATGACAACCGATTCCATAGTTTCGTCATCACTTCCAAATATACTATTTCCAAGTAAGTTTCTGACAATAACTTCTTCTTTCTCGATAGTACTCAAAACTGAGGCTTCAGTTTCGCCTTTAGCGGTGATCCGTACCTTAAGCCCTTCTATGCCGCTAGCGAGAAACGCTAGCGTAGGATTCCCTTTTTCATCCAGCTGCTCGATCCTGTCAGACAGGATCTCTGCTAGACGACTTTCGCTGTGCCCCCAAGTCTTCAAAACTTTACTTTTAATAATGGCTTTCGTTCCTGAGCGTTTTAGTAGGTCAGGTAGAATGGCTGACTCCATCATCTGATGCATTTCATAAGGCACACCTGGTACAGCGTATATCACTTGATTACCAATAGGACACATCAGCCCGGGTGCGGTACCAGGTTGTTTCGGGATCGCAACAGCCCCCTTCGGGATCTTTGCCTGACTTAAGTTATTATCCGGCATCGCTCTTCCGCGAGATTCGAACATATTTCTGATTATTGCAGCAATATCAGCATCAAATTCGAGTTTCACGCCCATCACTTCGGCTATGGCGTCTCTAGTTATATCGTCTTGGGTCGGTCCGAGACCACCGCAGCATATCACGGCATCACTTCTGTTCAGTGCAGTTTTCAGCGCACCTACTATACGGTCATGATTATCCCCTACTTTCGTTTGGTGTAGCGAGTCGATCCCAATTTGAGCCAGATGGTCTCCGATCCACGATGAGTTAGTATCTACAATTTGGCCTAGAAGGAGTTCTGTTCCTATGGCGACAACTTCGCAACGCATACTTTATTAACCTTAAATAATTAAAATTTTTACTACAGATTCAATGTTATATTTAGAATGAGAATATTAGATTTATAGCTAGATTAATATAGCAGTAACCATTTTTTCGGAGTGATAGCAATTGCGTTTTAGTATAGTTGGATGCGGGGCATTGGGAACCATACTCGGTGCTCACTTATTAGGGGCAGGCCACGAAGTCAATGTCCGAGTGAGAGGGATGCGATTAAAACAAATAGAGACTAATGGTCTCTGCGTAAACGGCCTGAGGCAATTTTCGGGGCTTGGTTGTGGAAGCTTGACCATTAATATGCCGGTTAAAGAAGATATCTTGGTTTATGCTGTTAAGACTTACCACTTTGAGCAAGCATTTTCTGATGTGGGCAGCTCCAACCCTTTGGCAGTATTTTCCCTAGCTAATGGCGTTGAGAAGACCCGTCTTTTAAAAAATCGTTACTCGGAGTCAAGTGTCCTAGGGTGTATGGCAAATTTCAGTGGGGAGCTGGGGAGTGATGGGGTCGCTAATTTTACCCGCAATGTTGCGGTCTATATTGGAGGTTCATCGGTACATGTGAGAAGCATAGTTGAAACTATTAATAGCGCCGGGATAAATACAATTTCTAGTGATAAAATAGAAACCGAAGAATGGTCTAAATTTGTTGGTTGGGTCGCTTTATTAGTCACCTCTGTGATTGCACGGGCAGATACTGGAGCTACATTAGCTAATCCTTATTTGGCTCAAATTGCGGCGACTATAATTTATGAATCTAGCTTAATAGCTTTGAAGCAGGGAGTTACGCTTATTGACCGTGCGCCATTTCCTGTAGCAACTATCTCTTCGGTATCACTAGCGGATGCAACGCGTGCGGTGATAAAAATAGGGGAAGATTTTATTCGCGAAGCTCCAGGCCATCGCATGTCAGCGGTCCAAGATTTAGCTTTTGGTAGAGAGTTAGAAGTGGAAGAGACGTTAGGATTTTTGTGCAAAGAAGCTGTATCGTTCGGATTAGATTGTCCCTGTCTGCAGATGTCGTACAATATAGTCTCGGGTGTTAATCATATTCAAAAATCGTTGAAGAATTAGCAGAGGAGTTATTTTACCTCATGATTGAGTCGGCCCCAGGACCCACGTCACATCGTTTTTTATCGCAAAGACTCAGGCTGCATTATGTAGACTGGGGCAATTCTGATTTAGAGCCTTTATTAATGATTCATGGTGGTCGAGATCACTGCCGTAATTGGGATTGGATCGCGCACTCTTTGAGGGAAAAATGGCATATCATTGCGCCAGATTTACGTGGGCATGGTGATAGTGATTGGTCTCCTGATGGGCATTACGATATGGCAAGTTATGTCTACGACCTAGCCCAGCTTATTCATCAGAAGGGCTTGGCGCCGGTCACAATTCTAGCGCATTCACTTGGTGGAAATATCGCGCTTCGGTATGCTGGACTATACCCTGAAACGGTTAAATCTATCGTTGCAATTGAAGGGCTTGGGTGGCCCCCGAAAGTCCTAGCAGAGCGAGCAAAAAAAACCTTTGATGAAAGGTTGAGAGATTGGATAGAAGAGAAAAGAAGTTTCGCCGGGAGGCTTCCTAGACGCTATCAGTCAATTGAAGAAGCACTAGGGCGAATGCAGGGAGAAAATAAGCATTTATCTCCAGAACAGGCTTATCACTTAACAGTGCATGGGACGGTGCAAAATGAGGATGGCACTTATTCTTGGAAATTTGATAATTATGTCAGAAATTGGCCAGCCTATGACATGCCGACTGACGAGCTGCAGGCGCTTTGGGCCAAGATCAAATGTCCTACTCTCTTGGTGTATGGTGAAGAAAGTTGGGCGTCTAGCCCGGAGGATGACGGAAGAATTAAATTTTTTTCTAATGCCAAGGTCCAAGGATTTGCAGATGCTGGTCACTGGGTTCATCATGACCAACTACAACTATTTTTAGATACATTGAATAAGTTTTGGGATTAGCCTTACAGCATAGCTTTTGAGTTGTTTAAAATAAATTTTCCAAGCATCCTGATACCTCTTTTAGTTTGGCGAGATGCTGGTTTGGCGATAAGTCGCCGCCCAGCGTTCGGATGCAAAGATGAGATAGGCCTATCTCATTCCAATTTTTGACGCGATCTTTCCATTCAGCTTCTCGAGGTCCGACCACAGCTACTCCAGCCTCTTTTCCTATCTCGAGAGGATTCCGGCCTGCAGCAGATGCGCAGCAAATGATTTTTTCATTTAACTTAGGAAACTCTTCTGGAGTGCATAAGACAAACCAACCGTTAGATTGAGTGGCAATCCGGTTTATTACTGCGCCATTTGGAGACGCCTTAGCCCCAATCCACATAGGTATTGGTCTTTGCACCGGCAAGGGGTTGAGACCAGTGTCTGAGATGGAGTGCCACTCGCCATTAAAGGTAACTTGATCTTGTGTCCAAAGTGCTTTTAATAAGCGCATCTGCTCGTCACAACGCTTTCCCCGATTTTTGAAGTCTTCGCCTAAGAAAGTATACTCTTCTTCGCTGCCTCCAACTCCTATTCCTAGTCTGAGCCTTCCCCCGGAAAGGATATCTATTTCTGCTGCTTGCTTAGCGACTAAGACAGTCTGTCGTGCCGGCAATATAATAACGGAAGGAACTAGCTCGATTGATTCGGTAATGCCGGCAAGATAAGCCATTAGGGTAAGTGGTTCGTGAAGGTGTTTGTTTCCAGGCCTCAAGATCTGGTCTGGAATGCGGAGGTGATTGTAGCCAAGCTGCTCTGCCATCTGACAAAAATCTTTGATAGCTATGATATCATTTTTGAGCTCCCTTACTGGGAGGGATACACCTATTTTCATCTGTTTACCTTAGTAGGAGAATTAATGGCATCGAACAATCTACTTTTGGGATACTCTGCGCCTACAACGTGTTGAATGGTCTGGAGACGCACCATTTGGTAAGTTCGGATCCTAAATGCAGGGTCACAGGACATGCGAATATACAGGTCTTTTGGCGGCACCTCATATTCATCTGCCAGCCATTGCATTAAGTTATCTGTCGCGTCGTAGACAGCATGTTCCATTGGTAAATTAATACCTATCGCTACTATACTTTCAGGTTTTTCTATTCTGACACAGGGTAGGCGCTTGTTAGAAATTACTCTACAGGATAGTTGGACTGTGGATCTAGTCTCATCCGCAATTCCGGTAAATTCTGTATCGCCCTGCCCGCCGTGCACATCGCCTATATAGAGGAGACCACCTTCATTATAAGAGTTCAGATAAATAGTATGACCGGCACAAACATCTCTACAGTCAATATTGCCACCGAACGGGCCTTGCCCAAGTACTGAGGTAAACACCTCGCGTTCGGGTGCGGTGGCTAATGTGCCCACAAAGGGTTCAAGAGGCCAGCTCAGATTTTCTGAGTATTTGGCTGTCCCATCTCTGGTAAACCCACTTGGGCCTTTGAGGTGTTCTATCACCTGAACATGACCTTCGGTACAGTCATGATAGCGGAGCGAGTCGCCTAGAGGGCCAATCTTCGGTAAGATGCCGGAGAATCCGTAACGCCACGGATCCACCCAGTCAATATCTACTGCGACAACATCGCCTGAGTGACACCCCTTAATAAAAATGGGACCGACAACCGGATTGAATAGGCCGGGGGTTGCATCTGCCAACTCAGAAAAGTGCGTACCACTAAACCCTTGGATAGTTGGATCATCGGAATCATCTGATATCATGCCAGAAAGAGCATCGTCGGTTTCGATTTGAAAAGTTTCGCCCGATTCCACATGGAGGCACGGCTCATCGCGATTATCGAAAGCATATTTTTGGACCTGTCCTCTTTTTAAAATCTTCATGAGCTCATTCCCCTTATTAATATCTGTCGAAATTGCGACTAATTTGTAAACCAACTTTAATATTCAATGAATTTTAATACAATAAGTGTCGACTGAAGCTAAGACAAGCGGGTGCAGATTGATATGTGGGAATACGATGGGTCCTCGAGGCCGCCTTTTGCTGACGAGCCCAATATTCAACAGGAGTCTGTTTGGGATTATCCAAGACCTCCGCGGATTGAATGCTCGGTTAAGCTGGTTCGTGTAGCGTCGAGTGCTGGATTGATTGCGGAAACGTTATCTGCTCTGAGAGTTATCGAGACAGCTTCGCCCCCCGTTTACTATCTACCGCACTCATCTATTGACCGGACTTTTTTACGGAAAATCGAACACTCTTCATGGTGTGAATGGAAAGGATCAGCTAGCTATTTAGTATACACAGGCGGTGAGATAGAGGTGATAGCGGGTTGGTCTTACGAAGACCCATCGGACGGTTTTGAATTGCTAAAAGGTTATGTTTCTTTTTATCCGGGAGTTTTAAATTGCTTTTTGGATAAGGAGCTAGTTCAGGCTCAGCCTGGCAAATTTTATGGTGGTTGGGTTACGAAGGATATTTTAGGTCCGATGAAAGGTGGACCGGGCACCAGTCATTGGTAAATATATTTTATTTAGACTATAGCGTATGCTTTTGGACAATAGTGTGTTCAGGAAGGATAAAAAAAACCGGACTATGAAGTCCGGTTTTTAGGGAGACCTGAATAAATTGAAGGGGAGGTCAAGTTATCCAAGTACTTCTAAAAGCGTTGAAGGGGAGGTTCAAGCATCTCTTAGATGTATGTACTTTAACTTTCTAGATGTTGCGCCGCAACATGCTAAATTGAAAATGAGTATTTCTATTATGGAAAGGCGTCTGCTCTAAAATGGAACAGCCTGCACCAAAAAAAAGCCGGAACATAGAGATCCGGCTTTTTGGGAGGTCCCAGAATTAGCTTCGAGGGGAGATCGAATTACTAACAGGGAAACGTATTATATAAGTAATATGATGCGTCGCAACATACAAAATAGAACAAGTGTCTTTCCAAATTGTACTAGCTGAGTCTCCGAAATAGAAAAACTAATTTTACTGTGAAGTAATTTTAGTCGGTTATGGGGCCATCTGTTACAAATCGATCCAATACATTTTTGGTTATTTTAGAGACATTATTTTTGTAACTATTATGCGAAAGCGAGCCCGGCCATGCAATGGAGCTAGTTGAGAATACGCCTCCCCCGTTGTTAGTCTCGTAAAATACTAGATCAGCTCTTATCAGTGGGTTTTCCTGTCCACCAAGCCCTGGATAGTTAATTAGTAGCTCTTCACAAACAAGTAGATAAAGATCGGTATGGTCTTCGGACGAAGCGAGCACGTAAGCATTTGGATGTGTGCCTAAGCTCACATCAGCTCTATCTAATTCAAGCCCGGCTGCACCGCCTCCGACGAGTCCAAAGTCTCCAATTTTTTCGTCAGGTCGTACTCCTGACATTATCCATTTGACAGGTTTTTTAAAGCTATCCGGTTTTCGAGTATAAAATGAAGAAATATCAAAACCCTGTGCGGTAAACCCCGAACCGACGATTTTTTGTGGCGCGCGGCCATTTCTTCGCCAGAGGCCGCCATATTCCCCAGTAAAAGAATGATAATACTCTCCAGTTTGTGCCTCCCAACCTCGAATGCCTCCTTCAGCTCTTCGTACCTCAATGATTCCGTCCGCCTCCTCGTGAAAGGCAATACGCCAATACCAACCATTTGCGCCAAGATACATCAGACGACCACCTCTATCCTGGTAGGTAGCCATTGCGTCCCACATCTCTTTTGAATGATATTCAGGATGTGATGAGGATAGCACAACTTTGTATCGCTCCAGACAGTCCACCCCTTCATAGTGCAGTTCTTCATCTGTGATCACGTCATAGTCATATTTCATTGCTTCAAGCCAATTTATAATGTGTGTATCCGCATTAAATTGCCAGAGGGTGGACCCTTTCCCGCCAAGCCAGCTTTTATACTTTGGACGCATATTTAGTATAGGTCGCAAACGGGACGAATAGCACACTCCGGATCCATCAGTATGTACGTCGTAACAGCTAGGACCATACTCTCGATGTTCGTTCCTGTAGAGATCTTGGTGTTGATGTTCGACCAACCGTCCGGCTAGTAATTGAGCAATAGGTGCATCTGTCCCCATATGCTCATTGGCATAGGCCATATAGCTGGCTGTGGGCAGTAGAAAACAGATTTTGGCTGTAGCCTTCCCTTTAGGAGGTAGAACGGCAAATGGTACATAGTCTTCTTCTTCTAGGTTGTTACCGCATCGTAGCCTGGCAGCATATAACCCACTTTTCAGACTTTTTGGGATTTTAAGTGTAACGTCTATCTCCCATCCTGCGTCATGAACATCGTCGTCATGAAAGTGTATCGCACCATATTGGTTTGGCGCATGGCTCCAGTTCATTTCGTCGCCATTCCAATTCCATCCAGTCATTCCCCGAACCGGCATGTTGACGAGCTTTCCGTTGATGCGATTACCAGATACATCAGAAACATTCATAGATTTAATATTTTTAGAAAAGTCCCACGCGGCTAAAACATCTATTGCCATTAAGCTTTGATTTTGACGGTATTTTAGTTGCTCTATTTCCATGGGGTTTAGAGCTCTAGAAGCAATAGCGGGACTATCTATTTTGCCGTTGAAGTGATTCTGACAAACAGTTCTATTTTTATCGAACTTTAGGAAGTTGGCGCCTATAGTTGCGACTCGTGCACAGTTTTTCATCCCGCGATTACGGACTGTATATTTCTTCTTAGCCGAGTCATTAATTTTTGCGTGATTATGCAATGCTTCTTGCGTTAAGGACACGCTTTTTGTTTTTGCATCGTAAGTAGCGCTTACGAAGTACCAGTTCCTGGGTAAGAAACTTTTTCCTGTAGAGAATTCTTCCAGTTTACCTTTCCCAAATCCGAGCGTTAGCGTTAGACCGCAGTTTTGCGACCCAAGCGAAAGGTAGGCGCCGTTTGAATCCCGTTGGGACCAATTCCCTATAATAGTCTGCTTATTGTTTTCTGGTATTGTTGGCCAAATAAACGCCTGTAATGTGAAGCTTTCTAGAGAATTAAAGTGTTCACTTTCTTCCAATTGTATAAAGGAACCTGCATGGATAACCTGCCGTCTCCCCGGGTAGGTCCCATTTGCTTTTGTTTTGATCGGATGTTCTTTATATCCTGGCCCGTCGGGATTTAGATCGCCGCATATCAGTTTGACGAAGTCGGCCTTAAAAGAGTTAGCCCGGCAGTTAACCATGAAGTTAATTGATTCTTCAGGTGCGACACTAGTTCGGTCTGCGTAAGCAGTTATTTTCATCGTCATTTTAAAAGGCCCCCATTATTTTTTACTGAATAAACCCCAACGGTCTCAATTAAGTGGTTTAAGGTTTGAGTGTCTCTCCCGTTAAAGACTTCCATCTTTTTCGGAAAATATACCACTCGGCATCGGATTGACTGCTGAAGGTTTTTGGTAATTTCACTACCTGCTTCCCAGCCACTCCGGATGTCTTAGCAAGTTGCCAAAGTCGATTGGGTTTAATGACTAGCAGACAGAATTTATCTTTCATGGGGATACCACGAAATTTATTGAGAAGTCGTTGCAGCTCCGGACTGTGGTGACCGATTGGATTCCGTTTAAACTCGGCTATAAGCTCCCTGTCATTAGAGGACGATATAAATTTTTCTCCAGGATTTTTTCCCATTTCCATACTCCCCGAATATCACACAAGTAATTTTCAAAAGATTAATCCTAGCCTGTTCGGCACCTCGCCGCACGTGATTTATTAATTAAACGATCGATTACAATGCGACTTTAGCTTATCAAGGTTGCACAGAGCAGCTGAAGCAGCCGAGATATACTTATTTACATAGAAAACTGACAACCGGTTTTGGCCACTACGTCGTCCAGGCTAACTCCAGCATGGAGTTCTAATAGCTTTAGTCCTTGTCCATCCGGCAAGACTTCAAATACACATAGATCCGTGATGATCAGATCTACGACATTCTTTCCGGTGACAGGCAGGGAACATTCGTCTAGTATTTTTGGGCTGCCGTCTTTAGCAGTATGCTCGAGAAGTACTACTACCCGTTTTACGCCTGACACCAGGTCCATAGCACCCCCAGGACCCTTGATCATTTTCCCGGGAACCATGAAATTAGCCAGATCTCCATTTGCGCCCACTTCTAGGCCGCCTAAAATCGAGATATCAACGTGGCCGCCTCTGATCATTGCAAAGGATTCCGCGCTAGAAAAAAAACTTGCACCAGTGTTGGCTGATATAGTCTGTTTCCCAGCATTGATTAAATCTGCGTCAATTTCACTTTGTTCGGGGAAAGGACCTATACCCAACAGACCATTTTCAGACTGCAAAGTAATATCAATATTTTCAGGGACGTGATTAGCAACTAGCGTAGGTATACCTATCCCTAGGTTGACATAAAAACCATCTTTTAGCTCTTTAGCAGCTCTTTGTGCCATTAGCTCACGTCCAACCGATACGCCTTTAGTATCTGATTCAGCTGTAGTGGGGAATTCGATACGTTTCTCGTAATTGTGTCCCTGAAAAATTCGGTTAACATAGATCCCGGGTGTGTGAATTTGGTCAGGATCAAGCTCGCCCACCCCTACCAATTCTTCCACTTCTGCCACACAGATCTTTCCGCAAGTGGCAATCATCGGATTGAAGTTTCTCGCTGTCTTCCTATAGACTAAGTTGCCTTCAGGATCACCTTTCCACGCTTTCACAATAGAGACATCTGCCTTTATTCCTGTCTCCATTACATAATCAGTCCCATCAAAAACCTTTGTTTCCTTTCCCTCAGCCAGCTTGGTACCCGCAGCGGTTCGCGTAAAAAAACCTGGGATTCCCGCTCCCCCAGCTCTGAGTCGTTCGGCTAAAGTTCCTTGAGGGTTTAGTTCTAGCTCTAGCTCCCCAGCTAATACTTGTCTTTCAAATTCCTTATTTTCGCCAACATATGACGCAATGACTTTCTTAACCTGTCGATTTTTTAGGAGAAGGCCCATGCCAAAGTCGTCTACTCCAGCGTTATTACCTACAATAGTGATATTCTTAATATTTGAATTTACAACTGCTGCGATTAAATTTTCTGGAATACCGCACAGACCAAACCCACCGGCTGCTATCGTTAGATCGTCAGTTAGCACACCAGCTAGAGCTTTTTCAGCATCCTCATATGTCTTTTTCATTGGACTCTATATCCTCTTTAAAGGTGACGTATTAATTATTTTGCTCGACAGATAGTATTATAGATCCGAAGCATCCTTACTGTATAACAAAGAGAATTTGTTTGTGACGCTTACGGTAGGGGCGTATTGGATTTTTGGACCGTGAAATTCGATGACTAGAGGTAGGTGAAATTAGATTCGGTACCCAGAAAAATTCTGGGCACCGAATAGAGTGATGTTAACGCCCTTCTGTTAGGTAGTTAACGTCGTGGGTACGCTTAACTTTCTTGATTGTAGTGTCAGGATAACTAACCCCCCGACATGGAACTAATGTCCCTCGATTATTTTGTTTATCAATCACATTGATGCTTTGAAAGCTTAAAACACGAGTGCCAGGATTAGTGACGTCGCCCTTAAATTTTTCTCTTTGTGCGGCGTACTGTGAATCTTCTGTCCAGCTTTTTTGAATCTGCCAGATCTTCCAAAGTTCGCCCGCTTTATCGAAAGCATTCGCATACAACGCTTCGGTAGACTGACGGTCCATATAAATGAATTTCGTTGAGTAAGGATGATTAGCTCTTCCAGGATACATTCTCAAGACATCCACTTTACGCAGGGCCCAATCATCTTTTGGCGCCCAGCCATTCGGCCCGTAAAACACGGTATCAGTATGTTTGGATCGAATTACTGCTAGCAGATTTGCAGTACCCACATATTCCCAAGTGTGCTCCATTGGGCGACCGTTAAATCCATAAAAATCCTCTAGTGTATGGTCGGTGCCTAATAGTGAATCTGATTTAACTTCTACTGAAATACGACGTACTCTTCTGAGACTTGGTATGTAAGCCCATGAATCATCCGCTTTCATTACGTCGTCATAACGAAGGATTAAAAATGCCGTACCTGCGATGTCAAACGGAGAAGTGAATCCCGTATATTCACGAAAATTTGTATTTTTCGCAAAGCCTTTTCCGTTGTTCATCCGATAACCGGACTCAGGTAAGTCGGCTCTATGCGACATGATAACTCGCTGGTAAGGACCGGCTAGTACACGCTCAAACGTGCCACCACCAGTGTAATATTCTGAATATTTTCCACCTGAGGTCGACATTACTTCATGCTTGGCATGGTCTCCACCTTTGCGAACCCACACCCAGTGAACATCGTTGATTTTTAGCCCATCATTGTTCCATCTGAAAGTCCAGTTCCAAACTTGTTTCCAGCCGTCATCTTTACTTCCTGCAGTAAAATTTTCTGGGTCAAAGGGCATTCCGGCTTGATAATTACCAATCGCACCATTATCGGCGAGAGTAGCGGTCCCATAGTATTTTTTCGTAGCGGTTTGGAATGCTTCCGCGGGGCTTAAATCGCCAGCATCTTTTATGGTCATTTCCATACCAGGGAAAATTAGATCATCTTGTTGTTCTTCTGGTATGAAGGGACGAATTAGATCAGCTTTGTCATAGGTGATGACATCACCTTCAACGAACTGAGGTTGGGCCTCTTGATTCGCTTTTATCCATGCTATATGGTCTTCAGCGGTAAACGCACTTGCCGACATTGATGTGATAACACCCATCGCAAATAGCGCTAATGTGCTTATTCTAAACATTAGGTTTATTCCTTTGTATTATAATTTCACTCGATAGAACACCTCCCCTTGTCTACCTTACTTTTACGGAAATAATCCTACTATTTTTAGCGTGAACTAGATGTGAAGATTCATCCTGGCAAGATACTTATGTGTAATCAGCAGTAATCCACTTTTCAGGCCTCATCACCAGTACGACAGATTTTTCGGGTGATCTTTCATTTAGGTAATCAGTACCTGCAACGTCCCCCATATAACGGTAAACCATTTTTGACAGGTCGATTAGATCATCACACGGTCTAATGTCGACTATGGGTCCTTGCACGCTGACATGCTTATAGGGGAGGGTTGCTTTTTGAACACATATTGAAAATCGCATGGCTAATTTCAAGAGCTTAAGTTTTTTAGAACTCTCTTTGACTATAATAGTAATTCCGATATTTGGATCAAAACTGTACCAGAGAGGGACAATCCTCGGGGAACGTTTCTTTTCGTCAATACCAACAATCCCTACCTGCACTTCCGACAGAAAACTCTCTCTTTCAGAAATTGACATTCTTTTCGGCATAAAAGCTAATTACCGAGCTTAGATTCTTTTCGCTCTTGCGCTGTCGGTAGGTTCGCCAGCCTCTGCATCTCTGAGGTTGAAAGTAGGTTAGGATCCTCTAACATTTCGATAAACATATCCGTGCAGTCATATCCCCAGAATACAGTTTTGTTGTAAACAAAGCTCGGAATTCCATAGACCCCATCCTCTATGGCCTTCTCGGTATTTATTTTTAGCGCCTCTTTGACAGATTTGGAGGAGATTGCCGAGTCAGGGTCACTTACTTCAAGTCTCTGGCATAATATTAGAAACCCCTCATCTGTGTGCACGTCTCCTCCTTCTCCCCATGTATAGTCAAAAATTGTTTCAACCACTTCGTGAGAGGCTCCCAGACTTATAGCGAGTCTGAGTAGCTTTAGGGGGTTGAACGGATGCGCCGGAGGTGTTTTGAATGCGACGCCTAATTTCTGCGCATACCAGTCGCAGTATTGATATGTTTGGCGCCTTTTCTCTGGTACTTCTGCGGGTCCTTTTGTTTCCCAATGTGCTAGAAGTCCAGCATATAATATCGGGTATAGTGAGATTTCAAGCGACTCGGGTAATTTATGAAAATGTTTGAATTGTAGGTACGCGTAGGGCGAAATAAAGTCAAAATACCAGTTTGTTTTGTCGAGCATAATTATTCTCGTTATTTTTTTGTTCATAGTATCTTATTTCTTTGATTTTCTATAAAAGGATGTGTGAATATTAGCTTCGTACCTTGTTGGTGCTTAGCTGAGATTGAAACGGCAATTTATGAATTTAAGACATCAATTTATATTAGTTGGATTTATTTTGGCTGCCGTTAGCGGCAACTGTTCTTCCAGCGATCGAGTGGGTGACTTAACCTCTTTTGTGTCGCTTAGCATGCCCCGTTCCGGCGCCGTGAGTCCCTTAGCCATTTTACTTCCAGGTTGTCTGAACTGGCATCCGCATCATACTCGTTGGAAAAAAAGATTATTAAAACAGGGTTATGCAGTTTTATATTTAGATAGCTTTGCGGCTAGGGGTATAACGAAAAAAAGCGTTATGAGAACCCAGGTTTGCACTGGTAGTCTTATGCCCGGCTACGATCGAGCAACAGACTTAGTTAAAATTTTGCCAAATATTTGGGCGCGATCAGATATCGATGAAACTAAAACTATTTTAATGGGTTGGTCGCATGGCGGTTGGTCTGTCTCTGATTTTTTGACTATGGTAGCTACTAACCGCGGAAAAAATGATCTCGATTTGAGAGCTGATAATTTTAAGGCGGCATTTTTGTTTTATCCGTATTGTGGAATTGGCACTCTAGCCGACGCCGGAAGGTTTCCTCCTAGTACGAAAGTCTTATTATTTCACGGTTTAGAGGATCGCATTACAAAGGCGCGAGAGTGTCGTCTCCAAGCGAAGTCGATTGCGCGGAAAGGGGGTGATGTTGAGTTTATAGGTTTTAGTGGCGCGCGACATTGGTTTGATAACCATACTGAGTTGGTGTACGACAGAGTTGCAACTCTTCAAGCCCGTGAATTGATAGATGCTGAGCTGGAGTTAGTCAAATTCTCTAGGACTGATGCTCCCTCATTTAATGGTTCCTCTCCTGATCTAATACAGCTTTATGATGGAGTTTTCCAATAAACGTGACAGGAGGAATTAAATGGCGTTAATTATAAAAGAATTTGGCCGAGTCAGGCTGATCGAATTTAATAGACCCGAACAAAGCAATGCTTTTAATTGTCAGCAATTTGTTGAAACGCGTGAAGCATTAAGTGCGGCTCAACTTGATTCAAATATTGCCGTAGTGGTGTTGACCGGCGCAGGCAATGCGTTCTCTGCAGGGGCTGATTTGGAGGATATGAGACGAAAGACTAAAGGCACTGAAGAGCCTACCGATTTCCCTGAATTCTTAGACGTATTAGCGGCGTTTAACAAGCCCCTGGTAGCCGCTGTTAATGGTGTGGGAATCGGTATTGGGATGACGCTGCTGGCTTATTGTGATTTAGTTCTGATTTCTGAAAAAGCTCGACTGCGTGCACCGTTCCCCCAGTTAGGCTTAGCGCCTGAAGCAGGGAGTAGTGGCCTTTTTCCACAGCAGGTTGGTTGGCAAAATGCGGCATACGTACTGATGTCAGGTGATTGGCTCACCAGCGACGAGGCGGTGCAGTTGGGTTTTGCCTGGCGCTCACTAGCACCAGAAGAATTAATGGATGAGGCAATGAAGATTGCGGCGAAGATAGCTGCCAACCCGATTTCATCTTTAGTCGAAACCAAAGCGCTCATGTTAGAATCAGGCAAGTATGAGGTAGGGCGCCGTGCGCACAGCAGAGAGGTCAAGGCATACACCAGACTTATGGGCTCCCCGGCTAACCGAGAGGCAATAGATGCGTTTTTTGATAAAAGGATGCCCGATTTCACGAAGATTGATGGCTGCTAGTTCTTGGTGAGACTCATAAAGACAATTCGATGCACGTTTGCCGAAAAATATCCAATATGCTAGAAACTAACTATGCCTAAATTAGTCTTTTTGATTTCCGTGGTTTTATTTGTTTCGTCCTGTGTGACACCCCCACCAAATAACCAGGGTAACCTGTGTGCCGTATTTGACCAATATCCCAAATGGTACGATTATGCAGCGGCTGCACAAGAAAAATGGGGTACCCCCAAGCAAACGTTGATGGCCTTTGTTAAGCAGGAATCGAGTTATCGGAGTCATGCTAAGCCTCCATTCAAGTGGTTTCTAGTTATTCCACTAGGTAGAGGATCCTCGGCTAAAGGCTATGCTCAGGCACAGAATCCTGTTTGGAGTGAGTACGAGAATGAACGTGGTGCACTGTTTAGAGGACGAACTGACATGAAGGATGCGTTAGATTTTATTGGTTGGTACAACCATCGTACTAACAAAAGACTGGGGATCTCAAAATGGAATCCGAAAGAAATGTATCTCGCTTACCACGAGGGACATGGGGGATATAGGAGCGGAAGCTATAATAAAAAACCGCAGCTCTTGAAAGTAGCAGATAAGGTCGCCAAGACCTCTGATGCGTACGGTACTCAGCTGGCAACATGTGAGGCGCGACTTAGATGCAGGCAGTGGTATAAGTTTTGGCCGTTTTGTTCATAGACTGAATTTTTTTTGAATACTATGTTTTAAAGAATGTTTATGCGTCGAAACCCCTCCCTGAGTAGTCGCTTGCCGGCCCGCCCCCCTGAGGCCCGAGTCTTCCAGAGTCACCAAAATGACCCTTGCCGGGGACAAAGTTGAACTCGACCCGTATGCCATCGGGATCTTCAAACAGGAATGAATAGTAGCCTTCTGCCCAGCCACCTAGTTCCGGTGTGCGAATAATTTTTGGTTTAAGTTCTTCGATTACAAATTGATAGATGTCATCGACATCTTGCTCACTGCGCGCCCGAAAGCATAAGTGATGCAGACCAACTGAATATTGATCAAAAGATCTTTTATCTTTCCCTTCCGGCACTCCTACCACCATTATCCCGGTGCGGCTTCCGATGCAGTAGACTGTATCTGCATTCTTCACAAGAGTTTCCATTTCCAAGAAGTGGCACAGCTTTTCCCAAAATGGAATACATAGTTGGGGCGTATTTACCGTAAGTTGTATGTGCGCAATCCCATTTACTGGTACGGTCATTTCTCATCCTAAATTACTTTATAGCTATGAATTTTAACAGATTTTTTACGATCTCGGTTAACACTCATTGTGTCAAGTTTCCGGACAAATGGCTAAATATCTTGTTTTTTGTATGTGAACTAGGATAGGTTCAAACAGTATTTAAAAGCATTAGCGGGGAGCTCGTATGTTTTTGAAGGAAAAGAACGCGAGTGCGTTTAATGAGCTAGATGTAATTGGCAGATTGTCAAAGCATTATTATCAACAGCTACTGCGGCGCGCGGGAATTACTATCGGCGGTAATGAGCCGTGGGATATTCAGATCCGAGACGCTCGTTTTTGGAGGAAAGTTGGGCTTTTTGGAACATTAGGTTTTGGTGAGGCCTATATGGATGGTTGGTGGGATGCGTCTAGAGTGGACCAACTTGTTTATCGATTAGCTAGGTTACGAATTGAACAAAATGTCCTAAATCTCCCAAAGTTATTATGTGGCTTGGCCGCAAAATTCAAGAACTTGCAGAGCATTAGCCGTTCTAAATTAGTCGCCCTGCAGCACTACGATCTAGATAACGATTTGTACAGAGATATGCTCGGTGAGCGTATGGTTTATACTTGTGCTTTTTGGAAAGATTCCCGAGATCTAAATATTGCGCAGGAGAAGAAGCTAGAATTAGTCTGCGACAAACTAGGAATTAAAGAGGGTATGCACGTACTCGACATAGGTTGTGGCTGGGGTAGTTTCGCTGAGTACGCCGCCCAAGTTCGCAAGGTCAAAGTGACTGGTGTCACCATATCTCGTGAGCAAGGACTCATTGCGAGAGAAAGATGTGCGGAGTTACCTGTCGATATCAGGATACAGGACTATCGAGCTTTAGAGGACCAAGAAAAATTTGACCGAATAGTATCGCTTGGTATGTTCGAACACGTCGGTCGGAAAAACTATAAATCTTATATGAGATATATTCGACAGCATCTTAATATAGATGGGCTGGCTCTTATTCAGACTATCGGGTTGAGTTATAAGACGAACGGAATTGATCCGTGGGTCGCAAAATATATTTTTCCTAATAGCGAGGTTCCCACAATCGCTAGAATTTCGACCGCCATAGAAGGCACGCTGAAGCTTGAAGATTGGCACAACTTTGGCGCAGACTACGATAAGACTCTTCTTGCTTGGCAAGAGAATTTTGTCGAGTCTTGGGAGAAGTACTCTAGTAAGCACGATCAACGATTTTACAGACTTTGGAATTATTACCTTTTGATGTTTGCAGGGCTTTTTAGAGCCCGTAATCTAGATTTGTGGCAACTAGTTTTGAGCCCAAACGGGGTAGATGGAGGATATAGCCGACCTGCGTCTTAAAGGAAATTAGCTAAGCCCCTTAGGAGGGTGCCGCCAAAAACTGGCGACACCTATACCGACTAAGCTATGCAGCAGGATTAAGTACAGCTTTTAATTCGAGAAACTCCTCAAATCCAAATTCTCCCCATTCCCTGCCATTCCCAGACTGTTTATACCCACCGAAAGGTGCACTTAAGTTAAGCCCTGCCCCATTTATATGGACGTTGCCCGCCCGCAATTGAGACGCAACACTTTGCACCTGGCTTTCATCTTTTCCCGACACATACGCGGACAAGCCGTAGTCCGTGTCGTTTGCCATTTTAATGACCTCTTCATCACTTTCGTAAGGCAGCATACAAAGCACTGGCCCGAAAATTTCTTCCCGAGCAATGGTCATATCATTGGTTACGTCTGAAAAAATAGTAGGTTTGACATAGTAACCCTTATCTATACCTTCTGGCAGCCCTGTCCCTCCTGTAACAAGCGTCGCGCCTTCATCGATTCCTTTTTGAATCAACGCTTGAATTTTGTCGAATTGAACCTTGCTCACGACGGGGCCGATGGTGGAATCCTGCATATTTGGGTCGCCGACATTGGTCGCTTCGGCGGCTTGTTTCGCCACCATAACTGCTTCTTCTTTCCTGTCAGCAGGAACAAACATCCGACTTGGAGCATTACACGATTGACCTGAATTCAGGAACATACCTTCAACATCTCGCTTAACGGCTACTTCTAAATCAGCATCTCCGAGCATTATATTAGGAGACTTTCCACCTAATTCTTGCGTTACTCGTTTAACGGTATCGGCAGATGATTTAGCTACCTGTATCCCAGCTCTGGTAGAACCAGTGAAAGACATCATATCTATATCTGGATGACTAGACATCGCTTCTCCGACCGTAGGTCCATCGCCATTTACCATATTAAACACACCTTTGGGCACACCGGCATCGTGTAAAATTTCGGTTAGAATTGCCGCATCGAGGGGCGCGACTTCTGAAGGCTTAAGGACCATCGTACAACCGGCAGCTAGTGCTGGGATAACTTTACAAGCAACCTGATTGAGTGGCCAGTTCCAAGGAGTGATGAACCCACAAACACCTATTGGTTCACGTTTCAGGGTAATATCACCCCTTTTTTCCTCAAATTCATAGTTTTTCAGGCACTCTATTGTAGTAGCTAAGTGCGCATTAAGCATAGCTGCTTGTGCTGCTTTACAGAGCCATAGCGGAGCCCCCATTTCCGCAGAAATTGTTTCCACCATTTCAGAGTAGCGTTCTTTATATGTCGCTTGGATAGCCTCTAGCATTGATAGCCGGTCGGCGACGCTGGTTTGGGAATAAGTCTCAAACGCGGCTTTGGCAGCAGCAACAGCATTATTAACATCATGAGCATTTCCAAGCATGATTTGTCCTAAGACTTCTTCATTCGCGGGATTAATCACGTCTAAAGGCTTAGGGTCATTTGGTTCAACCCACTCACCATTTATGTAAAATTTTAAACAACTTTTCATTAATTCACTCCTAAAACAATCACATTTTGTATTTTTTTGAAGGTTAGTTCCTCCCTCCCCCCGCATTAAATCCGGATGAAGGGACAAAGAGTTCTCAAATCAATCGTACTTTCTCAAACTCATTGCTTGTAGCAACGCGATATCACGAGATTTTTACGGGCTCGACTTTAAATTTTATCCTTGATATTCGCAGGATAGATCTACTTCGATATCCTCTAAAGTATCTCAAGAGGCGTCTTTAGTAAAGGATTCCCATTCGCATTTGTATTCAGTCCCTGCTTTGATTGGGTATTGGGACGCTATGCATATCAATTAGCTAAGAAGGCACATTTCTCGAAAGTTATAACTTATGAAACGTTCCTATTTCATCAAGCATTTCTTTCTGGAGAGCTAGTGCGCGCGAGTTCGGTTGCCAAGCCTCTATCATTACTAAACTAGGATCGATCACGTCTGTACTTTTTTGAGCTAAGGTTTCTATTACTGTATGAACGCAAAAAGGAACGTTAGATTCTGCGTACCCTCCTTCATGCACTAGGACTAGTTTTCCATTAGCGTGGATGTCAGCAGCGCTCATAATGGTCTCGGTCAGCATCCGGTAAGAATTGCTGTGCAATAGCATACGACCCAAGGGATCGAATCCTCCAGCGTCATAGCCAGAAGCCACTATTATCAACTCAGGTTTGTAACGATCTAAAGCGGGCATCACGACTCGCTCCATGGCATATTTATAGGCCTCATGGCCTCCTCCCGGGAGTAGTGGTACGTTGATGTTGTAGCCTTCGCCTTGCCCTTTCCCAATATCATCACCGCCGCTGTAGCCAGGTGGAAAGCATCCCTCTTGGTGCATAGAAATAGTTAGTACGTCCGAGCGTTCAAAAAAAATCGACTGCGTTCCATTGCCATGATGGACATCCCAGTCAACTACCGCAATTCGCTCAAGACCATGTTTCGCTTTAGCCGCCTCAATAGCCAGTGCGATATTTGCTAGCAAGCAAAAACCCATCGGTTTTTCCGCAAGGCAGTGATGCCCAGGAGGGCGGGACATCGAATAAGCATTTTTAAACGTTCCACTCACTACAGATTCCACTGCCTGAATTGCAAGACCCGCGGACACTTTTGCAATATCGAAACTGCCCGGTCCAAACGGCGCGGTAATTCCGAGCTCACCGCCCCCCGCCGCAGATAACTCTTCGAATTCTTTAAGATAGCCAGTGGGATGGACCCGGAGGAGGTCTTCGGTGGAGGCCGCATTAGCTGAAAGAATTTTGATTTCGTCGGCGAGTCCCGAAACCTGCATTAAGGACACGGCCCTTCGCTTTGACTCCGGTGATTCGGCAAGACCTGCTGATGCTGGTGGCTGCACCCAGTTACCGACTGGCAATACTAAAGAAAATAGCCCTTGCGTGCTGTGCCAAAGGCACCGTTCGTCATGAAAAAAACCAGTAGTAATATCCACGGATTTACTCCTCAAATTAAAGTTCCTGAAAAGATTCGATTGATTAGTAGTGGCATCTGTTCTCTTTTGTCTCTCAGTTTCTATCCTATTTCTTCTAAGTTAGGTTAAGAGAGGTTTTTTGAAGTCCAATACCGGTCCGATTGGTACCACACCCGAGGGGTTGATTGACGGGTGGCTGCCATAGTAATGATTTTTTATGTGATCCATCTGTATGGTCGCGGACACTCCAGGATGGTCGAGCAGATCGTTTAAGTACCTCGACAGGTTTGGATAGTCGGCAATCCTTTTAATATTGCATTTAAAATGGCCTACATAAACGGCATCAAAACGTATTAGAGTAGTGAATAATCTCCAGTCAGACTCTACTAATTCCAGGCCTGTGAGGTATTTTTGTCCTTGTAATTTTTCCTCAAGCCAATCGAGAGTCTCAAATAATGACGTTACTGCCTGTTCGTAGGCTTGTTGGGTAGTTGCAAAGCCAGCTTTATACACGCCGTTATTTACGGCGGTATAAATTCTGTCATTTAAAGAGTTAATTTCCTTTTGCATTTCTTCAGGATAAAAATCTCCTGGTAGTGCACCTAGGTGATCAAATGAGCTATTCATCATTCTAATGATTTCGGAGGATTCATTTGACACGATCGTACTCGTTTCTTTATCCCAAAGTACTGGTACCGTAACGCGGCCACTATAATTCGGAGAAGCTGTAGTATAAATTTGATGCAGAAATTTCGCGTTATTCACTTCGTCACCGTAAGCGTTCTTGTCGTGCTTAAACGTCCATCCTTGTTCGCCCATATACCAGTGTACGATTGACATAGAAATTATTTTCTCAAGACCCTTCAGAGCCCGAAATATGACCGTGCGATGGGCCCATGGACACGCGTGAGATATATAAAGATGATACCTGTCAGTGGCAGCTGGGAAGCTGGAAGGCTGACTAGAGTCCCCCGACCCTTCTGGAGTAATCCAGTGCCTGAATTGTGAGTCTTCTCTTAAAAATTTTCCGTCAGCACTTTTAGTGTCATACCACTGATCGACCCACTGTCCTTCTTGAAGTAGCCCCATTATTTTCTATACCTTTATTCGTTCAATACTTAGGTTCGGAATTTGTTATATTATTCAACGAATTCTACCTTATCCCCAACCGTAATGATGCCTTCTTTAATTACTTCAGCATAAGTAGCAAACCCCGGTGTCGCATAATCGGGGAGTAACCCGTCAGGCAGGTTTACCTTGGCGCGATATTTTACTAAAGCCTTCATAATATCTTGATCACGTTTGCCTTCTTTCGGGTTGAAGCCCACAACTTGACAACGTGGAACCCCCGTCCTGACTCTGATTACTACTGAGCCGATGGCTAAATTTTTCTCTGCCCAGTCATCTTCTTCATGCTCGATTTCGTTTGCAATAATCAAACCTGCGCGCAGCCGCGCAGGATTGATTGTCTCTCCAACCTCTCTTTCAAGTCTACGCAGCGAACCAGTTGTAGCAAAGGTTAAGGGAAAAACGTCGATAGCGCCGCCGGGCGATAAGCATTTGACTAGTCTTATCGGTCTTCCAGAATATTCAGTTAATATGTCCGTCCAAGGTCCTCCTATTTCCGTTACTTCAATTGTTCGAAGGCCTGCATGCTCTACTCCAAAAGTCTGAGTGCTACAGTTGGCAGGCTCTTTGATGATTCGGCCGTCAGGAAGTTCTAGCGTAAGATCTGAACTCCCGTATGCCATACTGAATTTCAGAGGAATAAATTCACTATGCTCCGAGGATCCCACGAACTTGTCAGTGGCTTCGACCAAAGCAAATAATCGATCATTGCGAATACCGTGTTGAGTGATCTCGACCTGCGTAGGATTTATGAATTGAGTAGCTTTGACAACTACTTGTCCAATTTGTTGTACGTGCATTGCAGCGCCCTCTGTCTGGATATATTCAAATAAAAATACTATTAGATCTATGCTAGCTTAAAAGACGGTCAAGCTGGATTTTTTTTCAAAAACGTTCCTTTGACAGTAGTTTTTTTGATGTATTTTTCGCAAAGAATCTTTAAAGTATGAACAGAGATAAAGATTTTAAGAATAGGTTACAGTAAGTATGGTTGAGAGAAAAAGAGAAATGCATCTAGGTGCGTTTATGCGACCTGTAAGCCTGCATACAGCTGCATGGAGGTATCCTGACTCATATCCAGATGCTAATTTTAATTTTAGGCACTATCAGTCTTTTATCCAGACGCTAGAGAGGGGGTGTTTTGATGCTTTTTTTATGGCGGATCATCTCGCGGTTCTCAACATGCCTATGGCGGCGTTAAAGCGCAGCGCTACCGTTTCCTCGTTTGACCCTTTAACGCTTTTACCTGCCCTAGCGGTTGCGACTGAAAAAATTGGTCTCATTGCGACCGCATCTACCACTTACAATGATCCCTACCATATTGCTCGAAAATTTGCGTCTCTCGATCATATTAGTGACGGTCGATCGGGTTGGAATATTGTTACCTCGTATAACCCCCATGAAGCGAGTAATTTTGGGCTCGATTCTCACGCTTCTCACGATGAACGGTATCTTAAAGCTAGAGAATTTTATGACGTAGTGACAGGTCTCTGGGATTCTTGGGCCGATGATGCTTTTATGAGAGATGTTGAAAAGGGAGTTTATTTTGACCCTGAAAAATTGAATATTCTTAATCACGATGGGAAATTCTTAAAGGTTCGGGGGCCATTGAACGTTGCGCGCCCGATTCAAGGTTGGCCAGTGATAGTGCAGGCTGGCGCTTCAGAAGCTGGTCGCCAACTTGCAGCGGAAACAGCTGAAGTTCTTTTTGGTGCGGCGAATACAATTGAGGATGGGAAATCGTATTACTCGGATATTAAATCGAGGATGTCTAAGATCGGACGCGATCCTAAAAGCGCAAAGATTCTTCCGGGTGCTTTTGTTGTTATAGGGAAGTCACAGCAAGAAGCGATCGACAAAAAAGAGTTGTTAGATTCGTTAATACACTCTGATAGCGGTATAGCGTCACTTAGTGTTCTTCTAGGTTGTGACGCTTCGGTGTTCGATCCTAACGGACCGCTACCTGAGATTCCACCCAGTGAAGCTACACAGTCTGGCCGTCAGAAAATGATTGATATGGCAAGGCGCGATAATCTCACCGTAGCCGAGTTAGCTCGACAGGTTGGGGGAAGTTTCTCGTCCTTAGAGATCACGGGAACTCCCGAAACCATCGCTGACCAGATGCAGGAGTGGTTTGAAGGTGGAGCGTGCGATGGCTTTAATATTATGTTTCCTTTTCTTCCCCAAGGATTAGATGATTTCGTGGATCTCGTTGTACCGGAGTTACAAAAGCGAGGCTTGTTCAGACATAAATATTTGGGTCGGACCTTGAGGGAGCATCTTGGTCTTGCAACACCTAAGAATCAATTTTTTCTATAGAAAAAATTCACTGAAGGGATTTACTAAAAGTGATTTAAGATATGGTGGCCAAGGGTGGAATCGAACCATCGACACAAGGATTTTCAGTCCCTTGCTCTAAAACTCTCTTCTTAACTAAAATCATTAACTTACATTTAGTCATTAAGCATCGCTAAGTGAATTGTAGGCCATATGTAGGTCAGAGTTAAACAATTTAATGTTTATTTACTAAAACTAATCTGAAAACTTTTCCCCTTAGGTCTTCCCTTTATTTCCCGAAGGGGAGGGGGACTCTGGATTCCTAACGCTATATATATTCCTACCCCTCTCATACTTCAGAGGAACATATAGCATATTGACTTAGTGCTTTATGTCTTCGCCTTTATTAATATAGGAATTTTTAACAGACATTAAGACGTGGATTTAAATAAATGACATTGTGTAACCACTCTATCCTATTCCGGAATTGAACGAGGGAAACGTGGGTAGATCCGTTAACAAATAAAAGGGAACTTGTTAATGAAACTTGGGATTTTTACTTTTAATACTGACTATACCATTCGACCGGATGACCTTGCTATTGCTGCGGAAGAGAGAGGTTTCGAGTCTGTCTGGTTTCCAGAGCATACTCACGTTCCAGCTAGTAGAGAGACTCCATTTCCTACAGGTGGAGATCTTCCACGAGAATATGTTGATATGCTTGATCCATTAACTAGCTGTGCAGCCGCAGCGGTCGTAACGAAGAAGCTTGTTGTTGGAACTGCTGTTTGTCTTATGAACGAGCATGATATTTTTGCATTAGCGAATGCTGTTGCGTCAATAGATGTGCTGGCTCGTGGTCGGTTTGAGTTTGGAGTG
>CAJWTO010000003.1 GCA_913047675.1 uncultured Pseudomonadota bacterium
AACCGCGGACCTGATGATTACAAATCAACTGCTCTACCAACTGAGCTACGCCGGCTTATTCCAATTCCAAATTATAAATGCTTCGGACATTAAATGGGTTACTTTACGATTTTTAATCTTTGTTTTGGAGAAATATTGACCGGTTCTGTCCGCCCTTTCTCTGTAGAATTTGAGCTCTTCTGCTCTGCCGCCTCATCCAAATTGAATCCAAGTCCCTGCCCGGATTCTTTAGAAAAAATTCCCTTCACATCTGAGATCGCAATATAAATTTCCCGAGACACAGAATCAAATCGTGCGGAAAACGTTATTGCTTCATTATCAATGCGCAGATCTATGGTCGCACTGGTGCCAATATTTAATACGATCTCACCATCCCGAATATGCTCCAACGGAACACTCGATGCTCCTGAAACTCGCACTGACACATAAGGCGTCTGCGAGGTATCACAACACCAATCATAAATAGCGCGAATAAGATAGGGCGTGGTAGGAGCTAGCGTCTTCACTTACGCATGACCTTTTCCGAAGGTGTTAGCGCTTCAACATAGGCTGAACGGCTAAATAATCGCTCTGCATATTTCATTAACGGCGCTGCCTGTTTTGGCAGTTGAATCCCGTAAAGGTCTAACCTCCAAAGCAACGGAGCAATCGCCACGTCAAGCATGGAAAAGTCATCACCCAACATATATTTTTGCCGCAAAAAAACCGGTGCCATTTGAATCAAACTATCCCGAACCTGCGCTCGAGCTTGGTCGGCCTGACGCGCTGTTCCAGACTCAATTGATTGAATATGCGAAAACAAATCATCTTCAAAGCGAAATAAAAATAATCTCGCTCTCGCTTTAAGCGCAGGATCTGCCGGCATCAATTGAGGGTGAGGGAAACGATCATCAATGTACTCATTGATGATATTCGACTCATATAAGATGAGGTCTCGCTCAACCAGAACAGGGGTTTGGTTGTAAGGATTCATGACGGCAAGATCTTCGGGCTTATCGAATAGATCAACGTCAACAATTTGAAAATCCATCCCCTTTTCAAACAACACGATCCGGCATCTGTGACTAAAAGGACACGTAGTGCCCGAGTAGAGCGTCATCATTTTTTATTGTCCCCTTTATCTTTAACTTCTTTTAGTTCTAGTTCTAATATCAATGTACGTCTTTCCAAAACTCTCGCTTAACAGCCCAAGCCATAAAAGCAAAAATAATGAGAAAAATAATTACTAGACTGCCGATTTGTTTCCGTTTTTCTGCTGCAGGTTCGCCCATGAAGACCAGAAAATTTGTCAAATCCAACATTGAATCATCGAATTCCCGCGGACTTAAGGTGCCTGGCGTTTCAACCTCTAAGTTGAAACTAGTTTTATCCTCTGAGGCATAAACTGCACGCAGAACACCCTGTTCTTGAGGAAAAACATTCGGCATTGCAACGTTTGGGAAAATACTATTATTCCATCCAGTTGCCGTTGCATCGTCTTTATAAAAGCTTATGAAATACGTGTATAACCAATCTGCACCCCTCGACCTTGAAACAACAGACAAATCTGGCGGTATCACCCCAAACATTTGTTTTGCCGTCGACGCATCAATAGCGCTCTTCATGGTATCACCAACCTTCACAGAATTATCGGCAATAAAATATTGTTTAATCTGTCCCTGTGATAATCCTATATCGGCAAGTCTGTTGTAACGCATAAAAGTTGCCGCATGACAGCTCAAACACCTGTCAGCAAATATCTTTGCGCCCCTTTGCAAAGATTCAGCATCAGTTGCATCAATGTTCGCTTTATTTAAGCTGTAACCACCGGCCGCAACCGCTAAGCCCGAGAAAGATAAGAAACTGTAAATGATAACTATAATTACCTTCATGGCGTCACCCGATCCGGCTCTACCTTTGTTCGATCTAGTTTTGAAACAATCGGTAGCGATATAAAAAACAGGAAGTACAGTATTGTACAAAGTTGCGCGACCACTGTAGCGACATCGGCCCCCCCGATTTGACCCCAAATATTAGTTGGCTTTAGCCCCAGATACCCAAGTAATAAAAAAGAAACAACAAAAACAGTTAAAGAAATTTTGGAAAGCGGTCCTTTATACCTTATCGATCGAACAGGACTCCTGTCGAGCCAAGGCAATAAGAACAGAATAACGACAGCGCCGCCCATCGCTAAAACACCAGGAAATTGAGACCCAAACATCGGGGGAACAGCTCTCAAAATCGAGTAAAACGGAGTGAAATACCAAACCGGCGCAATGTGTGCTGGTGTCTTTAAAGGATCAGCAGGTATGAAATTATTGTGTTCTAAGAAATATCCACCCATCTCAGGCGCAAAGAAAACAATAGATGCAAATATGATCATAAAAATAACAAGGCCAAATATATCCTTAACTGTGTAGTAAGGGTGGAAAGGGATCCCATCCAACGGCTTACCCGTCACCGCATCTTTATTCTTTTTAATATCAATCCCGTCCGGATTGTTAGATCCGACTTCATGCAAGGAAAGAATATGCGCGACGACCAGTCCCAACAAAGCGATAGGGACCGCAATTACGTGTAAGGCGAAGAAACGGTTTAAGGTCGCGTCTGATACGACATAATCTCCACGGATCCAAACCGCGAGATCAGGACCAATAAACGGCACAGCCCCAAAAAGATTAACAATTACTTGCGCACCCCAATAAGACATTTGCCCCCAAGGTAAAAGGTAACCGAAGAAAGCCTCTGCCATTAAGCAAAGGTAGATCACCATACCGAAGATCCATAACAATTCACGCGGTTTACGGTAAGACCCGTAAAGTAACGCCCTAAACATATGCAAATAAATCACTACAAAGAACATAGACGCGCCGGTTGAATGCACATAACGAATCAGCCACCCTAGAGGAACATCTCGCATAATGTACTCAACAGAAGCAAACGCTTTGTCAGCATCTGGTTTGTAATGCATTGTTAGAAAAATACCCGAAAGAATTTGTATCGCCAGTACAACTATCGCAAGCCCACCAAAAAAATACCAAAAGTTAAAATTCTTCGGTGCGTAGTATTCGGTGAGGTGCTCCCGAACCATTTTGCTCATCGGAAAACGCTCGTCAATCCAGGTCATCACTGGTCTTAACATCAAATTAACTCCTAGCTGCATCTTCCCCGATTAATAATCGGGAATCAGACAAAAATTGGTGAGGTGGAACTTCAAGATTCGCCGGAGCTGGTACGCCTTTATAAACCCGCCCAGCGAGATCAAATTTAGAACCGTGACAAGGACAGAAAAACCCGCCGACCCAATCAGCACCCAATCCGGAAGCCTCTCCAGCTTCAAGCTTTTGAGTTGGAGAACAGCCCAAATGAGTACAAATACCCACCAAAACCAAATACTCCGGTTTGATTGATCGCTCGAGATTAGTTGCATATTTAGGTTGCATCGGCAATTTAGAATCTGGGTCTGAAACGAGATCAGCCGTCTCATCCAACTTTCTGAGCATCTCGTCAGTCCGATGAAGAATCCAGACTGGTTTCCCACGCCACTCCTCGGTAATGAGCATGCCAGGCTCCAACTTAGCTAAATCAACCTCAACAGGAGCTCCAGCTGCTTTGGCTCGCTCACTTGGAGCCATACTCACAAACAGTGTGGACACCGCAGCTAGAGCTCCCGCCGCGCCCACTGCTCCAGTAGACACAACAAGCATACGGCGTTGCTCATTCACTGACTTTTCAGAACTCAACTTATTTCCTCCTAGACCCAACTCTTTGAAACCGAGCGAATTGATCGCATACTTAGAAAGCTCTGATTATACACTTTAGTGCAAAAATAAATCCAGTCAGCATGATATAAACTTATGATTATATGCATTATTTTTCTATATGCATGTGCCGCAATTCTAAATCAACTAAAATTGCATAAGTTTGATGATCGAAAAATAATTTGATATATAAAATAAATAATGAAAACTCAAATAAATTTAATAGATGGCGTAGCCTTCAAGGCAATAAGCGGCAGCGGTCACTCGTTAATAATGGATGGAGCCCCAGAAAACGGAGGCAAAAATCTAGGCGCTCGCCCAATGGAACTGCTTTTAATGGGGCTCGGTGGGTGCAGCGCTTATGATGTAGTAACAATTTTGCACAAATCACGGCAAGACGTTACGGATCTTGCCTTGCACATAGAAGCAAAGCGGGCGGAAACCGACCCAAAAGTTTTCACGTCGATTCACTTACTGTTTAAAATAACTGGTCACAATTTAAAAAAAAATATTGTCGAACGCGCTATTAACCTTTCCGCGGAAAAATATTGTTCGGCATCAATCATGCTCGGGAAATCGGCGCGAATCACCCATGACTATGAAATACACAGCAGCTCCGATTCAAAATGAAAGTGAAGTCTATATGCGAAAAGTTGCTTGGGTCATGACTTTTGACATGAGTCGCATCATACTTCGAACAGGCTTCGGTAATGGCTCTGCTCCTAAGTGCTCGGCCCGCTTCGCGTGACTGCGCTCTTCGTCCCTCATTTGAGCGATCATCGTGCGAGTCCGCTCGTCCTCAACAGAAACGCGATCAAGGTGCCCAGTCAAATGCGCTTCTACTTGCCGCTCTGTCTCTTGCAAAAACCCCAGACTTCTTTGGGTTCCAGTTAGTCCGGCCATAACACCGATAGCGAATGACCCAACGTAAAATAGTGGGTTAAGTAAACTGGTTCTTCCACCTAGCTCGCCAATTCTCCGCTGAGTCCAAACAAGATGATCTAACTCTTCATCTGCTGATTGGGTCAATTCAGACCTGATCTCTAAGTTTTTTTCGACCGTAGACTGCCCCAGATATAGCGCTTGAGCACAAACTTCACCCGTATGATTCACTCGCATTAACTTAGCCGATAATTTTTTTTGCTCGTCAGAGAGATTCTCATCGGAGCCATGAAAGTCCAAATCGCGCTTCGGTGATACTGCGCCAGACAACACCTTCAAGCCCTGATCAACCTCCTCAATAATTCGATCTAGAAACGTAGCCACGTTAATTCCTTAGCAAAATTCATAACATTACTTCAGTGCATCATACTACGGTTGTAAATTTACTAACGTAACGCTTTCTGAATTTCCTTGAGCTCCTTCAAGCGAGAAGCTACTGATGTTTGGAGAAAAAAGTCACCGTCAGTGGCCTTTTGGGCCAAAAGAAGCTCGTTGATAGCACCAACTAAATTTCCAGTCAAGGCGAGTACCTCGCCGTAATCCCGATGCATTGCCATTTTTTCTCCTAACCCACGATATGCTTTTGCTCGAAATTCATAAAGTTTTGGATTCTTGGTTGTATCGGTCAAAAGAAGTGCTGACGCCATACTTTCCAGTTCTTCGTACCTGTTAGAAGATAAAAGAAGTTCGGCGTAACCATAAACTAGGGACTTTCTAAAAGGGTAACGCGCCAAAGCATCGTTATAAACTGCAGCAGCAATCTTCTGGTCACCAAATAATCGCTCAAAATCAGCCAATAAAGACAACAGCATAGGGTGATCAGGCTCCACATTAAGGAGGAAATCTAACGTATCCCGAGCTCTTTCGAGATTCATGAGATTTAGATCCTTGGATACGATTAAAGAAAAAATAGATCCGTACATACCAGCCAACTTCACTGTTTTATTTTGTGACTTGAGTTGCTCCTGAAATACACTAAAAGCACTTAAAAATCCGTCCTGATAAACCCTTAAGCGAGCTTTTAGAAACAAAAACTCAATGCTATCCTCAATTTGTTTGTGAGCCATTTTAGCCAAACGTGCCTCTACATCGGCAACCCTATCGGAAGTGATCGGGTGAGTTCTTAAAAATTCGGGTATTCCTGACTCATAAAGTCTAGATTGACGCTGCAAATACCTAAAAAAAAGAGGGACTTGATGGGGGTCAAACTGCGCCTTTTCCAATATACGAAGTCCAATTCGATCCGCCTCTCTCTCATGGGCTCTAGTAAAATTTAACTGCGTCTGCATTGGTAAGGCGGCAGAGGTCATCAATGCAGCTTGCGTAACATCACCATCGGAGCGAGAGGCTAGGATTGCGGCCGCCATAGCCGCTAAAGAACCAATCCTTGCTTTACTTTGTGCCGCGATTACTCTAGCGATGTGCCGTTGCGTCACATGAGCCACCTCATGACTCAATACTCCTGCAAGCATCGACTCATTATCTGATTCAAGAATTAAGCCAGAGTGCACACCCACGTATCCACCAGGGAGTGCAAAGGCGTTAATGGTCGGATTTATCAACACAAAAAACTGGAAATCTTGACTTGGTGAATCACTATTAGCAACCAAACGATATCCAAGGTGATTGATATACTCAGCAATTTCCGGGTCTGACACGTACGTGGAGCTTGATCGTATCTTACCCATTATAGAAGCCCCGACGACCTGCTCTTGAAATAAAGAAAAGTCGTCCCGGAACGGGTCTCCTAAATCAGGTAGCTCTTGGGCATAGATCGCACTATGGACGCCAAGCATTGGCCAGAGAATTATTAATAAAAGTCTTTGGGTCACAGTGCTATCATAAACGGTACCTGAACACTTTATAACTTTTATCAACTGAATTATTTACTGGCATCTATACACAAGGATATAAATAACTTGAGCGACTTAACCCATTTCGATGGAACTGGACAAGCCCACATGGTTGACGTAGGCGATAAAGAAGAAACCAAACGGGTCGCTGTTGCAACCGGAACCATTACGATGTACCCCGAAACTCTCTCACTGATTCAATCAGGGGAGTCAAAAAAGGGAGACGTACTCGGAGTTGCCCGAATTGCCGCAATCCAAGCATCTAAAAAAACTTCCGAATTAATTCCGCTATGTCACCCCCTAAGCATAACTCGAGTAACCGCTGACTTCGAGATTCAAGAGGCCTTAAATGCCGTGACCTGCACTGCCAAGGTGGAGACATGGGGTAAAACTGGCGTTGAAATGGAGGCGTTAACGGCTGTGTCAGTCGGATTGCTAACCATCTATGATATGTGCAAAGCCGTAGACCGCGGGATGACCATTAATAACCTTCGTTTGAAAGAAAAAAGTGGCGGCAAATCTGGAACGTGGGTTGCGAAAGAGTGATTCATTAGGAACTTTTACCTACTTCGCGGTTTCAGAATATCCATGAGTAAAAAACCACGACAATTTCACCTACCAACTTTTGGCTTGATGATTACGAGCCTGTTATTTAGCGCTTCCTTCTCCGCTGAATCCCTCAATGCCGAATCTGAGCTTCTTCCAAGTGGTCGCGAGCTGGCGCACAGTTACGATCATGGCAACTGTCTTGCATGTCACAGTGCGCCAACTGACAAAAACGCGATAACGCGTGCAAATATAGCGCCGCCATTCGTTGACATGAAACGCCGGTTCCCCTCCAAAGATGAGCTTTTCAAACAAATTTGGGATGCACGCGCTACCTATCCTGAAACAATCATGCCACCATTTGGGGCCCACAGTATTCTCTCTGAACCCGAAATACGTAGAATTATAGATTACCTCTATACTCTGTAATATCTATGAAGCTAACAAAAGAACGTCGAGTATTTCTGCATTCCGCTCTAGGACTCATTAGCGCCTTGCTAATCCCAAGCAAAGCGTTATCCCGTTGGGATAATAATGCTTACAATAAAGTTGATATTAGTGAGTCAATTTTCAGCATTGGAGTTGTCAATCCCGGGGACCTCCGAGAAGCAAATGATGCCATCGATCTATCGTTACCGGAAATAGCGGAAAATGGCGCAATTGTTCCTATCACAGTGCGCAGTAGGATTTTAAATACAGAAAGAATTTTTGTTTTTGCTGAAAAAAACCCCCAACCTCTAGTGTCAGATTACGTTATCACTGACGGGGTAGAGCCATTTGTTGCATCTCGTATCAAAATGAGTGAAACAGCTTTTGTCCACGTCATTGTATTGGCTAGGGGAAAATTTTATAGAACAGCACGGCAAGTTAAGGTGACAATAGGTGGGTGCGGCGAGGAATAATTCGAGAAAGAAATATAAGAATGGATAAAACGGTACGCTTCAGAATCAGATTCAAAGACGACATTGCAGATGTCAAGGTCATGATTTTTCATCCAATGGAAACGGGATATAGAAGAGATAAAAATTCAAAGGAAATTATCCCGAAACATTTCATTCACACGGTAAATATTGCGCATAACGGGAAATCAATCATGCAAGTTCACTGGTCTCGATCTGTGTCAAAAAATCCCTATTTAAACTTTCGTGTGCCAAACGCGTCCAAAGGTGACCAACTCACCATCGCGTGGAGCGATAACATGGAGCAGTCAGGGACCGGGACAGCTATAATTTCCTGAAATTATTAAACTTTATGCGTCTTCCAATCTATATCTTCGCCATCATGTTTGCTTCCATAAATATGCAAGCTTTGAGCTCTCCCGAAGAAGACAGAATGATTTTTTTATCAACTTTCGCTGCGAACATACCGGGTATACCAGTACCGCAATACACCCATGGCTCAATGATGTTGAGCGAAGACGCTCTAAATCAATACAACAGTATTATGGACTTCCCACCTTTCCAAGGCGTAATTGATAAGGGTCAAAAAATCTGGGAAACCCCGTTTAAAAATGGCAGCACCTTCGCAGATTGTTTCGACAATGGTGGGGTAGATATTGCTGGAAAATTTCCCCTCTATAACGAGGAGCTGAAGCAAGTTATCACGTTTGAGATGGCACTTAATACCTGCCTGGAGCAGAATGGAGAAATGCCGATGGCTTTGATTGATCCTGAGACAATGGGAGCACTCAGCGCTTATGCTAGGGGCTTGTCTGACGGCATGCTTATGGAAATACAAGTAGCAAGCGAGGCAGCTTTAGAAAAATACGCGCTCGGAAAATCGTTTTACTTTAGACGAATAGGTCAATACAACTTAGCGTGCGCATCTTGCCACCTCACCAACGGCGGGCGCTACTTTCGAGATGAACTGCTATCTCCAACTATCGGGCAAGCCGTTCATTTCCCTGTGTTCAGAGGTGGGGAACGCCTTTACACATTGCAAATGAGATACCAGCGTTGTATGGAAGCAGTGGGTGCGGTTCCATTTGAGTCCGGCAGCGAAGCACTCAATAACTTAGAGTACTTTCATTCGTATCTAAATAACGGGTTGCCTCTTAAATCCGCCGTTTACAGACGATAGAGCTTTAACTGAACGCTCAAAACTGTAACGATAGAAATTTCAAAAGCAAACCCAAAACTGCAGTCAACAACAACCTTTCAATAATTGTTAATTTGATTTTCATGAATGTCACCACTGATTATTAAGAGATTTCGAGAACCGTCTTCACCCTAACCCTGCTCCACGAAAGTCATATATTCATCTTCGGTCTTCAGCACCTCAATTTGACGAGGGTCTAATACCTTGACTTCGAATATCCATGCTTCATGCGGCGCCTTATTAATCAACTCGGGTTGGTCGCTCAATGATTCATTGATTGCAACAACCTCACCGTCTACCGGCATGAATAGATCAGATGCGGTCTTTACCGACTCAATCACTCCGCATTGCTCGCCCGCCTTAAATTTATCGCCTATCGTAGGAGTATCAATGTAGACAATATCACCCAAGGATTCTTGAGCGTAATCGCTTATTCCAATCGTCGCCACACCCTCACTCTGTGATGAAATCCATTGGTGTGTATCACTAAATCTCATATCTTTGTTATTTGCCATTTTTACTCCAAAAAACTGTCGTCCTATGAATAGCAGTAATCTATCTCTTTGTTAAGCTTTATTTTCTTGTGGATAGAATAAGTAACTATCAAATGCGGCCGGAGGAATTCCGTCAACGCGCAGTAATAAGTTTAACTGGTACTCCATCTTGGTCCCTAATTCTAATTGAGCGCCGCCACCATACTCTATTGGGTAAATCACTCGGCTTGTGATGACTCGCCCCTGACTGTTGGTTAACGTTAATTCGATGGCTGGTAATTCAATTTGCTCAACACCAACATTTTGAATGGTCGCACGAAACTGATAAATGCGCTTTCCTACATCGGACCTCATCACTAAATCGGCCCCTACTAATCTAAGCTCACTAATGCGCCGAATGCCTCCAACTTCACAGCTAATTCTCTCGCATACTTGATAAATCCAATCCGCACTTTTAGGAATATGCGTGGAAATTTGTTTATTAAAATTAACAATCATCATTACGACGAAGATCGTACCTAGCACGATATTTATAAACCTCCAAATGGATTTTTTTTCAGGCATAGGAGCAAAGACCGCCTCATACAAATTTGCATTATTTGTCACTCGGATAAGTTTATCTTCGCCAACCTGCAGTTTGGGACGTTGAACTGCAACTACTGGGTCAAAATTGTGAGAACGGAAACCATTTAAATCCTGCCTGTCTTCATCAGATGCTCTTTCGCCTTCAGGGGTATCTTTATTTGCCGTTTGATCTGCATCCAAATCGTCGAAACTATAATGGACATATCCGTCGAACGCGTGGCTGCAAGAAGGACATTCAACACGACCTCCGTGTTGAATCAGTTGTGTTGAAGTCGATTCAAATGAATGCTTGCACTGAGGACATACAAGAAACAAGTCCATATCTTTAAGAGTTGAGTTTGCTACCTTGCAAACAAACCCATTCATCCATCACTTTAAATGTGCTCATTTCAAACCACTGTCCGTAAAGATCCACCAGATCTGATCCTTGATTCACCAAAATACCTGACAAGACGATTTGTCCACCCGGTTTAACCAACTGGGCCAGCAGCGGCGCCAATACTGCCAAAGGAGATGGCAAAATGTTTGCTACAACTATGTCGGCTTTTGCATTTAAGTTATCGATCGCAGAAATTACTTCTAACGTCACCTTATTCCTTCTTGCGTTGTACTGTGCCGATTCCAGCGCATCCTCATCAATATCGACTGCTACGACATCACCCGCTCCAAATTTCTTTGCCGCTATGGCTAAAATTCCGGAGCCACACCCATAGTCTATAACCGTTTGTTCGGGAACCAAATAACAATCCAGCCATTGCAAGCATAATTGAGTCGTCGGATGGCTACCGGTGCCAAAAGCTAGACCGGGATCGAGGATTATATTTATTTCTGACTCACCTTTAACTGCTGACCAGCTTGGAGATATTTGCAAACGCTGTGTGATTTGTATTGGCTCAAATTGTTGTTGAGTCAAGCGCACCCAGTCTTGATCATCGACAAGACGTTCAACGGGCTCTGGCAGTTTCAGAGGATGAACCAAGTCCGTTAAAGCGGAGACGATCTGGCTAGCGCATGCGTGTCGATCAAAAAGTCCAATGATCGAATTATATCCCCAAGATAAAAGGATATCTTCACCGGGCTCGAGATAAATCGCTCTTTCTTTTTGAGATCCCTCGTCAGCATCCGTCACATCCACTGATAAGGCCCCAACAGAAAACAATGCGTCACTTAAAACGTCTACGTCCGCTCCTGGAACCCTAAACTGTAAGGACAACCACGCCATAATCAAATCTCAACAATTTGAATGAAAGAACCTATGTATTTGACAGCTTCTTCTCAAGATAGTGAATACTAACTCCACCCTCTATAAATTTAGCATCAGTCACCAACTCACGATGTAGAGGAATATTTGTTTCAATTCCTTCCACAACCATCTCAGATAAAGCCACCCGCAATCGCGAAAGTGCCTGCGATCGGGTATCGCCATGTGCAATTAATTTCCCAATCAACGAATCATAGTATGGCGGGACAAAATAATTCTGATATGCATGTGAATCTACCCGTATCCCTGGTCCACCCGGGATATGTAATGTATTAATTCTGCCTGGGGAGGGCGTGAATTTATAAGGATGCTCCGCGTTGATTCTACATTCGACCGCGTGCCCGGCAAACTGTATATCTTTTTGCCTGAAGGGCAGCGGCTCTCCGAATGCAACTGTAATTTGACTCTTTACGATATCAATACCCGTGATCATCTCAGTCACTGGGTGTTCAACTTGGACACGCGTATTCATTTCAATGAAATAGAATTTACCGTTCTCGTATAAAAACTCGAACGTACCAGCGCCTCGATATCCAATTTTTCTACAAGCCTCGGCGCACTTCTCACCAATTTTGGTGCGCTCTCTGGGACGAACATGTGGCGCAGGCGCCTCCTCAATTACCTTTTGGTGACGTCGTTGCAAAGAACAATCTCTATCTCCTAGATATACCGCGTGTTTATGCTGATCCGCCAACACTTGAACCTCGATATGGCGCGGATATTCAAGGAATTTCTCCATGTAAACAGTAGGATTTCCGAATGCGACTTGAGCTTCTTGTTTGGTCATATTTACAGCATTAACCAGTGCGGCTTCGGTATGAACGACTCGCATACCTCGACCTCCTCCTCCTCCAGAAGCTTTAATGATTACAGGGTATCCAATATCCCGAGCAATACCAATGACTTCTTTTGGGTCATCTGGAAGTGCGCCTTCACTACCCGGCACAACGGGGATACCAGCCTTGATCATTGTAATTTTTGCGCTGACTTTATCCCCCATCAACCGAATCGTCTCCGGTTTTGGTCCGATAAATATAAATCCACTTTGCTCTACTCGCTCAGCAAAGTCGGCATTTTCTGACAAGAATCCATACCCCGGATGAATTGCTTGCGCATCGGTAACTTCGGCAGCACTAATAATTGCAGGTACGTTCAGATAAGATTCTGAACTGGAGGCTGGACCGATACACACAGATTCATCCGCAAGACGGACGTACTTGGCTTCAGCGTCTGCCTCAGAGTGCACAGCCACGGTTTTTATCCCCATCTCCCTGCATGCGCGCTGAATCCTTAAGGCTATTTCACCTCGGTTCGCGATTAAAATCTTTTCAAACATAAATTTCTATATACCCCTTAGTCGGTACTCTCATGCGCATGTGTCATCACTTTTCACCTCCAATCAAGAGGAACTAAACAATGATAAAAAGAGATTGTCCAAACTCTATTGGCTGACCGTTTTCCACGAGAATTTTTTTGATAATCCCTGACTTCTCGGCCTCTATCTCATTAAGCAATTTCATTGCTTCGATAATACACAGCGTCTCCCCCTCAGTGACTGATTGCCCTACCTCTATGAACGGCGCTGAATCTGGATCAGACGCACGATAAAACGTCCCTACCATAGGCGACTTCATATCGAACCCTTCGTCGACCGAACTTGACTCATCATCCGCAGATATCACAGCCACCTCAGCCTGACGCGGCATCTCTACATGAGTTGGTGTCATTAAAGAGGAGGCTACCGATGCAGTAACAGTTTTACTCCCACTGTTTATTCTGACCTTCTCTTCACCTTCAGTGATTTCTAGCTCCTCTATTCCGGATTCCTTAACAAGGTCTATTAATTTTTTTAATTTTCGCAAATCCATTACAGACTTCCCTTCAATTTTCCGATGACATAATCAAACGCAACGTCGTAGCCCATAGGTCCAAACCCACAGATCACGGCCTCAGCTCTGTCGCTAAGGTAAGAGTGATGTCGAAAATGCTCCCGCTTATAAATATTTGTCAAATGGACTTCTATGAAAGGCACATCGACCGCAGAAATAGCATCGCGAATTGCTATGCTTGTATGTGTATAAGCGGCTGCGTTAATGATTAAGAATTTTGCACCTACTGATTTAATTTGCTGAATCAGCGTTACCAACTCACCCTCGAAATTTGTTTGGCGCGACTCTAATTTAAGATCAGCTGACTGTGCTTTTACCAGCATTCTGTTCTCTATCGAATTGAGCGTGTCGGCTCCGTAAACCTCAGGCTCTCTCGTCCCTAAGAGGTTAAGGTTCGGTCCATTCAGTAAGACAATATCGCATGAATCTAGCGGTTTGACATCATTTGGCATATCGAGACCTGTGTAAGTTGTGAATATATATAAAATTAATGGGAGATAACGACATAATCGCAGATTATACACGCATTTTTCGTTATTTTTTGTGTTTCAATTGCTTGTGTAGAAAACTTAGGTGAGGATCTAAATTTTAGCGCTGAATACAAAGCAAATAAATTACACTTAACGACTATAAGAAGATATTTAGCGTATTTTAGATACAAAATCTCGCAACTTAGCTACAGGTACGACACCCGAATGAGTATCAATGAGGTCGCCATTTGGAGATAAAAAGACTGTAAATGGTAATCCCGACCTGTGATTTCCGAAAACTTCAGAAATCCTTAGGGCATCCCCAGAGCCGATAAGTATTGGATAATTAACCCCGTTCGCACTTATGAAATCGCGAACGCGTGCCGTATCATCAACTGCGATGCCAATAAAGGTCATATTAATATCGCTAAATTCCTCGTGAAGATTTATAAAAAGAGGAATCTCCTCCAAACAGGGCGGACACCAAGTTGCCCAGAAATTCACAATTCGGTAAACCCCATCCCAGTCCGATATCTGTCGCCAATTCCCAGATAAATCTCTAAATTGAGCGGATTGCGCACTTTTGAATGCCTTTTCGTCTATCTTGGGCTCCATATTTCCAATAAGGATGCCACCGATGATAGACACCAAAATCACTATAACTAATAAAGTATTTCTCAAAATCTAACTCATCTTTCCGAATAACAGTTAATTTAGCCCCGGAAGGAAACTAAAAGTTAATATAGTTTCATCAGGCAAAAAACAGATACCCTCATCGGAGCAACCTTGCTGATTTGCTTTTAACTTTAAACCATCTACCCGTCCCTCCGTCTGGCTTAAGTCCAACTCCAAAGTGATCGCTACTTGCCCTCGATAGACTTCAACGTCACCGAAAAATTCGTCATTGTGCCTGATAGCACCTGGGAACGTTAACTTAGAGATGGCCGCCTTAGACTCTAATAAGTTAAAACTTAGGCTACGTTTATACAGATAACAGCATTTATCAATATCGTAAGTAAGCAATAACTGATTGTTGGCCATCAAATTACCTGTAAGACTATAAAACTTATCCGCGCTAGCCTGAGCAGCACAGCAAAAAAACAATAGCATGGCAAATCTTATGATCATAATATCCTGTGACTCTCCTCAGATAGCTTTAACATAATAAATAAGAACCTAAGGACATCTTCCAGTCGACCGCTCATTAATCGGCACTGGGTAATGATATTTTATACGGCACTCCATCATTAACCGTGGGATATAGTAAACGCGCCCCGAGCTCTCTCTTCATTCGCTCGTTAGAGATTAAACGTGACTCTTTTACAAAGGACCATGACACATCAGGTAGCACTCGCTTAGCCTCAGATCTCGTAACACGCCGTGGCTGCGATAAACCAGATCTATCGGCGATCAAATCAAGATAATCACCCAGCTTAATACGAGAGTCATCTGAGCAGTTATAAATCCGACCGTTCTCACCGCGGGTTAGTGCCAAAAAAATTATTCGTACTAAATCTTCGGCATGAATATGATTGGAATAACTATCTTCGCTAGCCGCAAGAGCCGGTAACCCGTCAATCAACCTGTTCAAGGGGAGCCGGTCTGGTGCGTAAATTCCCGGCACCCTGAGCACCACTGACCTACATCCTGTTGCTTTGGACCAGGCTCGAACCTTAGCCTCCGCGTCTAGACGTCGCCGAGCTCGGTCTGTTTGCGGATTGGCTGCTCTTGTCTCACAAACCAAATCACCTGAACAATCTCCGTAAACCCCGGTGGTACTTATATATATGAGTCGCTGTGGTATCCTAACACCGGCTGATATAGATCCTAAAAAATTACGAACTCGAGTATCAGATAGTCCATTTGGATTCGGGGGTGCAAGGTAGACCACGTCACCAGAGAATCCGGTCAATCGTCGCAGCGTTTTGGGCTTATCAAGATCTACGTTTAGCCAGTTGACAGAATGCAGACAAGAAAGGGAGTCATCAATCTTAGCTCGACGTATACCCGAGAGACTAAATTTGGAACCGTACCGCGCAGCAAACCGCTTTCCGATATCGCCGTACCCCACAATCAAAAGTCTTCGCATAATTAAAAGTCGCGCCAGTTAGAACCAAAATATAAAGAAACTAAAAATTCTCAAAATATCAGTTTAAGGTTATCACCATAATGACGCACAAAGTTACAATTCAGCAAAGCGGCAATTCATTTATTGCTAAAGAGAACGAAACTATACTAGCTGCAGCAATGCGCTCTGGTTACACACTACCTTACGGATGTCGTAATGGCGCCTGCGCCGCTTGTAAGGGTAGAATTATGCAAGGAACGGTAGACCATGGTAATCCGCAAAGTTCTGCGCTCGCAGATTTCGAAAAACGTGATGGACTTACTTTGTTCTGCCAAGCAATTCCTCAAAGCGATCTGACTATCGAGGCTCGTGAAATTGAGACAACTGGAGACATCGAGGTGCGCCGATTGCCAAGTCGCGTCCAAGAGATAGAACGCGTCGCCGAGGACGTTGTTATACTCAAACTTAAATTACCGGCCAACGAAAGATTTCAATTTTTTGCGGGACAGTATATCGACGTACTACTTCGCGAGGGAAAACGACGAAGCTACTCCATGGGCAATCCCCCTCATGAGAACGAATATCTCGAATTACACGTTCGGAGTATGGCAAACGGAACTTTTACAAAACAAGTTTTTGAAACGCTCAAGGAAAAAGATATCCTCAGATTTGAAGGTCCTCTAGGGACTTTTTTCCTACGAGAAGAGACAGAAAAACCGATAATTTTTGTTGCTAGCGGGACTGGCTTTGCACCGATCAAAAGTATCATTGAGTATACCTTTGACAAAAACATTAACAGAAAAATGGTTCTATATTGGGGCGGAAGAAGGCCTAAGGATATTTATATGAGTGAGTTGGCGACTCACTGGGAAGAGGAACACGACAACTTTAGTTTTATTCCCGTCATTTCTGATCAAGAACCAGATGACGAATGGGAAGGAAGAACCGGACTTGTTCATACTGCCGCCATGGTAGATTACCCCGACATGACAAACTACGAAGTTTATTCATGCGGAGTTCCAGCAATGGTGGAAGCCGCACTCAAAGACTTCACCGAACAATGCAAGTTACCTGAAGGTGCATTTTTCTCTGATGCGTTTACACCTTCTGTCGACCCAAAAACATAGTCCTCGAATTAAAAAAATGTGTTAGCCGCTATTTCTAAGTCCGGCTGAAATTCCGTTGATTGTTTGAAGTATTGACCGCTTTAATTTTTCATCGTGATTACCACTCCGATATCGTTGCATGAGTTCAATTTGCAAATGGTTGAGCGTATCGATGTAAGGTGACCGACTCTGTAATGCTCTAGAGAGCGAAGGATTTCTCTCCAACAAGCATGATTGATCACTAATTTTTAGCAACCATTTGACCGAAAGCGTCCACTCTTGCTCAATTCGTCCAAATATACGACTCCTTAACACTTCGTCTTGAACTAATTCAGCATATCTACGGGCAATTCCAAAGTCACTTTTAGCGAGAACCATATCCATATTCGAAAGCATGACATTGAAAAATGCCCAATCTCGATACATGTCTTGCAAAGTTACTAGTGCCTCATCACCGCGGTTTTTGACCCAAGATTCGACCGCTGAACCAAAACCGTACCAACCAGGCAGCATTATCCTGGATAAAGACCACGAAAATACCCAGGGGATAGCTCTGAGGTCTTCAATGCCGTTAGACTTGCTCCGAGATGAAGGTCGACTCCCGACATTCAAATCGGCAATTTCTGCAATCGGTGTTGCTTGACGGAAAAACTCCACAAATCCAGAGTCTTCAAATACCAAGGAACGGTATGTATTAAAACTGTCCTGAGCCATTTCACGTAAAGTATTCTCATACTCAGAAAGCGTCTCTGAGCGGTCATTATCCGCCGGAACGACTGTCGCCTGAAGCGTTGCTGCCACAAGTGTCTCAAGATTACGGCGACCGATTTCGGGATCAGAGTATTTACTGGCTATCACCTCACCCTGCTCAGTAATTCTGATCTGGCCAGCCACACTTCCAGTCGGTTGAGCAAGAATAGCCTCGTAACTCGGACCTCCACCACGTCCGACTGTTCCGCCTCTGCCGTGAAATATTCGGAGTTTTACGCCGTGAGCTTCAAACACTCTTACAAGCTGTTTCTCCGCCCGATATATCTCCCAATTAGCCGTTAAAAAGCCGCCATCCTTATTGCTATCCGAATAACCGAGCATCACTTCCTGAACATTATCTCTATTACTCACCAGTTTCCTATAAAACGGATCGGAGAATAGCGCATGCATCACCTCAGAAGAGTTTCTCAAGTCAGTAATTGTTTCGAACAGCGGCACAATATTCATCGATGAAGTTGGATTTTCGCCCGCGATTAAACCGCCAGATTCCTTCAACAGAAGCGCAACCTCAAAGATATCACTCACATCGTTGGTTTGAGATATAACGTAATTTGCTATCGATGCTGCCCCGTAACCGCGCTGGAGCTTATTGGCAGCGTCTAGAATCTTAAGCTCTTTATGAGTCAAATCGTCATACTCAAGGAAGGTTGACCTTAAAGGCCTTGATACACTCAACTCGCTCAACAACCAATCTCTTTTCTCCTGCTCATCAAGGTTCTCGTAACCTGTCTTACTCATCCCTCGAGCGAAGAGATCAGAAATTACTCGCTCGTGTATCCCTGAATGCTGTCTCATATCCAGCGAAGCAAGGTGGAACCCAAATACATCAGCAGCTCGCATTAAAGCGCGAATTCTTCCTCTTGCCACTAAAGCGCTTCTGTTCTGATACAACGAATCACTAATAATCCTTAGGTCCGATGAGAACTCCCCTGGACTAGTATAGCCAGCCGCATTGTTTTTAAGCGCATACTCAGATAAGTCCCGCTCATCGGCAAACGCCTTAGCTAATCGAGCACGAATCGCCATAATTGCGCGCCTATAATGCTCATCTTTCCTATGGTCAGAGCTGTCTATCGATTGATCCCCGAGGCCCACCAATTGGTCCGTAACTTGAACACGCCAATCCGACTGAGACAGCTCCCCGGCCAAAGCCTCTAACTCATTTTGGTAATACTGATACAGTCTTCGACTCTGTTTTTCAACGGCATACGTCATCACTTCATCTGTAACGAAAGGATTGCCGTCTCGGTCTCCACCAATCCAACTACCCATTTTGAAAAAACTTCCTAAAGCAGCAGAAGACACACGATGTTGCGAGGTCGAATTAATGCGATCCTCAATATCACCATAGAGACGAGGTAACTCATTTAAAAAAGTAGATTCATAAAATGAAATACCGTTATCTATTTCATCTTGTACGCTCAGCTTCAGTGCTCGCAAAATACGGGTTTGCCACAGCGTCAGTATTGACCTGCGAAGCAGCTCTTCATTTCTACGCAACTCAACGGGAGTCAAGTTCTCTCGGTCTCGTTTATTTAATAGGTCTGCAATCTGATTCTGAAGATCTAGGATACTTTTTCGTTGAACCTCAGTAGGGTGTGCGGTGAGAACCGGCACAATTAAACTCCGAGAAAAAAAATCCTCTAAATCACTAGACGTCATCGCTTGAACTTTAGGCATATTCATCACCGCCTCCAATGAGCCGGCCTGCGGACCTGAACGAGCCGCTTCATAGGCACGTCGACGACGAACGTGATGCTGATCCTCCGCAATATTAGCAAGAAGCGAGAAATAACAGTACGATCGAATTACAACACTGGTTTCATAACTACCCAAAGATCTCAGTCTGTCGAAAAGCTTTCTTTTTGCCGTTTCGGTTCCATTGCGCTGAAGAGAAACGGATAGCCGCCTCGTCTTTTCCACAAGGTCATATAAATTCTGACCTTCTTGATCGCGAATTGTATCGCCCAAAATTCCGCCAAGGAGCCTAACGTCCTTTCGGAGGGCATGCTCTTTCCGGGACAGTCCAGTCGTTTTAACGTACTTATTCATTCACCACTCATTCCTTACTAAAAATCATAGCTTGCCGAACAGCAAACAACTCTAATTGCACTCTAGATTCCTCTAATCGATTCATCATTTTAAATAGTTTAGATAACTCATATGCCACTTCAGCAGAGGCATCGAGCGCATCACAGGCACGGAAATAACTCTCGGATTTTCCCCACAGCTCTCGATCACGACACATAACCCCAAGCCCCATGAGTAACGCCGGATTACGGGGTTGGCTAACTAACCACCCCTCCGCTTTTTCTAGAGCCGACGAATCTTGCCCCACTGATACCTGTGCATAATGTTTAACCAAGTCATCATCCCAAGCGGAATGCAAATAATCCTCAACTATTTTTTGTGCAGCTATGGTGTCACCCAATGAACAGAACACTTTTGATATCGTCAGAACAAAGCTTGGCTCCCCTCGAATTCGTTTGCTGGCCTGTTTAATCACTTGCTTCACCTCGGGTAGTGACATGTCGCGGTTAATTAATCGCCCAAGAATTGCTTCGAGCTCAATGCGATGACAGTCGTCCGAACTAATCGCATCAAATTTTCTAATATCTTTCATCAATACCAGAACTTGCTTCCAATCGCGGCCAAGGCGTGACGCTTCGAGCTCAACCCGAACAGAGCTCGCACTTCTTTTTTTCATTTTATGAAGCGCGGCTAGCGTATCGTGATACCGACCTTCTTCGATTAACATTAATGCTTGAGCGAGATAGACATCATCCCCTTCGTTTAACTCGACTAGTTGGGTAATATATGAATCACGATCAGAGTAATAACCCTCAACGTGCGCAGCTTTAGCCGCAATTAAAAGCGTTTCCTTAGAAACCTTAGTGTTTTCTTGGATATCTTTCTTACTTTGTTTGTATAAGATTGAGGTTTCTGCGGTAATTAAATTTTTGATGGCATCTCTTAGTTTTAAGATCTCTCTTTGTCCCTGTCGGCTCTTTAAATAAGCTAACAACCTTCTCTTTGAACTAAGCACAAAGGAAAGTATCCTGAGGCTGAGATACAAAAATACAATTAAGGCTATTTGAAAAATAACAAATACTGTTAGAGAAAACTCAACTTGGTAACCAAATCCTCTGAAAAGAACAATTCCATCGCTGTACTTCGCAAAAGATACGAAAGCAAACGCAAAAAATCCAATAGCTAACAGCGAAAAAATTGATCTCATGTAACAAATCCTAACGAAAATAGCATTGTTTCGCGAGCATGCGCATCAGATCCTAGTTTAAATATGAAATCAATCAGCGATCTAATCCGAATTCATTTTAAGAAAATAATCTTTAATCGAGTTTAGGGTCGAAGAAAAATTAGGAACGGTGACGTCCGTCATACCTTTTAAATTTTCAATCAAGGCTAAAGCAGCCTGAGTCTCTGGTCCGTTCGGATCGAAGTGCGAACTAACATACACTTTAACTTCCTCAATACGGATCGCAAGTTGGGATATGTCGTTCGCTCTAACCAAATACACCAACTCTAAAAGTTTTAACCTCAGAGTCTCTCGAGAAAAATATTTGGTATCTAATGTTGCAATAGACCCATCTAACTGCCGCACTTTTATGAGTGATTTAAGTTCTTGCCAAAAATTCGCCAACAGCGACCGGTCCGTATTTAGACCTGGATTATCAACCTTAAAACCTAGACCAACAGCAGACTTGGCAGCTGATAATTCCATTCGAGCCGAAGACTCTGTCAAGCGCCCTATCAAACTCTCTATCGCCGCCCTATTAATCGTTTTTGCACTATCTAAAGATGTTAAATCTTGGTCGAGCATGGCAGTGATTTCCTGACCTTCCGGCTCCAACTCCAAATAAGCGGCCGTATCCCTGAGTTGTCGCAAATAAGCTAAGCTTTCTTTCTTTGTGGACACGGTAAGCGGGGAGCCGTGCAACTGTGTAAGTAAATCCTTCAGGTGCCACAAAACAGCGGACTGCTCCACCTCCGAATTTAATTCAAGAGGTGGTTTTTTATTTTCAAGTTGCTTAACGGTGATGGTCAACCGTTCGAGATCAAGTCCGTGTGATTTAATTGTTTCATTTAAATCAGGATTACCAGCTCTCAATTCGGTTTGCAATTGTTTGGCGTATTTTTGTAATTCAAGCTTATTCGTTTCAATTTGCTCGTTTTTATTCACAATGCCTTGGATATACCAAACACCAAATGGAATGACTACCACTAAGTTACACAGTGTAATGATCGTAGAGAGCCCAATTAGCCAAGACCTCTTCGGTTTCGAAGCGTCTTCGGCTGAGAGGCTAGGTTCATTCACACCATCCTCCTCAGAATTCTTTGATTCCAAACTTTGTTGATCTATCAAGAGAAAGCCCTTTTAGTCTTCTAATTCACCGATGCAAACCAGTCTTCAATACTTTTTATCATCGCCTCACCAGCATCATGACAAACACAAACAGTTTTAACGCCCCTGATGAGGGCTTCATCAGCAATAGCAGAATGATTCACGAACAACGGTATGGTCGTCAACTTTGTCGTCCGCCCCTTAAATTGAGCGAACATATTACCGATCGACCGCCGACTAGTTGCAATCCATGCGTCAAGCCCCATGGCCGATTCGCCCAAACTTTCTAAATGCGTAGAGTCTCTAATATCTGATCGACGATAACACGTAAAAGTCTGCACTTTTACACCTTCACGCCGCAATGCTTGCTCCAAGCGCCCATCTCCACCTTCACCGTTAACGACTAACACACGAGAAGAAGGTAGATCTAGCTGGTTTCGAAGCAGCACAACGAGCGCATGTGCTCCGCCCTGACCGTCCGGGAAAAGCACTTTATTACAACCTTCATCCAATACTTTATTTGCGGTAACACGGCCCGTAGCCGCTATCAGAATGCCTGCCGAGCCCTCTATCAGCCCCTTAGCTTTTTTCCATCCCATCTCAACTGACGTTGGACTTACAAAAATAATTGCATCGTATGTTACTACTAAACTGACCGGCTTAGCATTCAACTCAATCAAATCGATAGCGGGACAAAGTACTGCTCGTCCGGCTCGACTTGCTATTTGCTCCATCAGATAATCTGCTTGCATCCGCGGTCGTGCAATCAATATTCCTTTGCCTTCTAAAGACTCCAAACTCACAATATACGCCTATTCAATTCCACCAAGAAGCTCCCGGGCGCCCATGTCATTCAACTCATTAACGAGCTTTCTACTCAACCTTATGGCACCAGACTTATTATTTTCGTCTCTACCCGCCACTCTGAGGCACTCCGATCCATTTGGGGTAGCAACAAAGGCACTCATCTCGAGGTGGTTATCTGAGAAACGGGCATAAACCCCTATAGGTGATGTGCATGCCCCCCCCAATGACCTGGACACCGAGCGTTCACCCTCTACGCATATTCTTGTTTGTTCATGATCCAGTAAGCGCAACAAGTCAACAATATCCTGCCTTACTTCGAGGCACTCAACCCCTAAAGCCCCTTGTCCTGCCGAGGGAATACTGACATCAACTGGAAGATGTTGAACAATTCGGTCTTTAAGGCCCAGCCTTTCCAATCCGGCTGCGGCTAAAATAATGCCATCAAACTGACCCTCATCAAGCTTACGCAAACGGGTTTGAACGTTTCCTCTCAATGGTTGTACCTCTAAGTCTATAAAACGGTTTCTTATTTGACTTTCTCGCCTTAGACTCGACGTTCCGATTACTCCTCCCTTTGGGACGTCACCCAAACGCTGGTACTTGGAAGAAACAAACGCGTCTCTTACATCTTCTCTATCTAAAATGGCCGATATGCAAAAACCCTTTGGCAAATTAACCGGCACGTCTTTCATAGAATGAACCGCAATATCAGCCCGCCCGTCCAGCATCGCTTGTTCTAACTCTTTAACAAATAAACCCTTCCCTCCTATCTTCGCGAGAGAAGTTTCTAATTTTTGATCGCCTTCAGTCGTCATCCCCAGGATGTCGACTTTTAACTTAGAGTCAGCGTTCAGTAGCAGATCTTTTATCCTATTAGCCTGCCAAAGTGCTAATGCACTCTCCCGAGTCGCTATAACCACTTTATTCATTCGAATTACGTCCAGTTCGCCAACCAAATTTCAAAAAATTGTGAGTGACAGTAATCAAGCTGATACCGTCGGCAAATAAGGCTTTATACTATTACTTCACCAAATGACCTTAATGATACCTTACCAAGGCGAGTTTTCCCGTCTATACGTGCGAAATATTAATTTTCGATATATGCTGACCAACAAATATAATTTCGCGTCTATAAAACCACTAAAATATAGATACAAAAAATCAATAACTATTCATTCATGAGCGATAAATTTAAAAACAGTACTCTAGAAGCTTGGTCCGGTCGGTTTAGCGAACCAGTGAACGAACTTGTCAAAAGATATACAGCCTCCGTTGGTTTTGATTACAAACTTGCCGAATATGACATTCAAGGTTCCATCGCACACGCTGAAATGATGAGTGCACAACAAATAATCAGTGATGAGGAACTTCAAGGGATCAAAGAAGGACTTTCTCAAATCAAAACTGAAATTCAAAGTGGGGACTTTAAATGGTCGGTCGATTATGAGGATGTCCACCTGAATATTGAGTATCGACTCACAGAGTTAATCGGAGATGCTGGTAAAAAACTTCATACCGCTCGGTCAAGGAATGATCAAGTCGCTACAGATATGAGGCTATACGTCAGAGATCAAATAGATCTAGCGATTAAATTAATATATCAATTCCAAACTAACCTCCTGAATCTCGCGGATCTTCACACCAGGACTGTGATGCCTGGGCTAACTCACCTCCAAGTGGCTCAACCGATTACTTTTGCGCATCATCTAATGGCTTATTTCGAAATGACCAAACGAGATGTGGAACGACTTAAAGATCTAAATAAACGGGTCAATCAACTACCGCTAGGATCAGGAGCGCTAGCCGGCACTACGTTTAGCATTGATCGACTGCACGTTGCGAAGGCGCTAGGTTTCAATGGCGTTTGTGAAAACTCTTTAGACGCCGTGTCTGACCGTGACTTTGCAATAGAATATTGTATGGTGGCAGCTTTGCTGATGACTCACTTATCGAGATTGTCAGAGGAACTCATACTGTGGATGAGTCCTCAATTCAACTTCATTGAAATAGCGGACCGCTTCTGTACTGGCTCGTCGATGATGCCTCAAAAAAAGAACCCTGATGTTCCGGAGTTGGTTAGAGGTAAAACTGGTCGCGTTAATGGGCACGTTGTAGCTTTATTAACCCTAATGAAAGGGCAACCTCTCGCCTACAATAAGGATAACCAAGAAGACAAAGAGCCTTTGTTTGATACTGCTCAGACGGTGCATGACACCCTTGTCGTGTTCGCCGATATGTTAACCGGGATATCCGTAAATAAAGATTCAATGTACGCAGCAACAACAAAAGGCTTCGCCACAGCGACTGATATGGCAGATCACCTTGTTCGAAAAGGTCTCCCCTTCAGAGGAGCTCACGAGGTCGTAGCGAAAGCAGTGAAATCGGCAAGTCAAAAAAAATGTGATATTTCCGACCTTTCGATTAAAGAGCTTAAGCTGATCTGCCCGTTGATTGATGAAAAAATGATAAGTCTCTTATCTCCTGAGAAAGCACTTGAAAGTCGCAATCATATTGGCGGCACTGGATCATCAGCCGTGAAAGCTGCTATCTCAAATGGACGCAAGTGGATTAACTCGTGACCTTCTCCAAAAAAACTATTCGGGGCGCTGAATTCTTGGGCTGCTCCGGGCTTATCGCTTTTGCACTTTTTCTGCAACACAGTGAAGGACTGGCTCCTTGTCCAATGTGTATTCTTCAAAGGTATGCGTTTGTCCTTATTGGTATCTTTGCCCTTATCTCTCTGATAATTTCTCCTATAAATATATTTGCGTCTGCCCTGAATTGGTTAATCATACTTTTTGCAGGGCTTGGTGCTGGCGTTGCCATGAGACACGTATGGCTCGAACATAATCCACCTGAAATATTAGACTGCGGCGCAGATCTTGGATTCGTCGTTGACACCTTCCCACTAGCTGAGGCTTTACCCATGATATTCAGAGGCACTGGAGATTGCTCTATCGTTCTATGGAGATTCGCGGGATTATCTATCGCGGAGTGGGCCTTAGTTTGTTTTACGACGATACTTTTAATAGAGGTTTGGCAGATAAAGAGAAAAAACTAAGCTAACGTTATTTGAAATCGATATCGAAGAACGAAAAAAAACCAGCCTTAGCTGGTTTTTTTAAAACTAACCGTTAAGTTATTTTTCAAATAACTTCTGGAGCTCTCCAGATTGATACATCTCCCGCATAATATCTGATCCGCCCACGAACTCACCGTTTATATATAACTGAGGAATAGTCGGCCAATTGGAGTAATCTTTAATCCCTTGACGAATATTCTCATCTGCCAAAACATTCACAGTGGCAACATCCTCCACGCCGCATGCCTCTAGCATTTGCACAGCAGCCGCTGAAAAACCACACATGGGTGCTTCTGGAGACCCTTTCATATAAAGAACAACGGCATTTTCTGTTACTTGTTGCTTGATTAATTCATTCGTGTCCATTTAAATCCCTTTTCTCACGACTATCAAATTACATCTATGTCTTGGATAACATGAATAAGTCTAACTAATATTCAAACATCATTCTACCACCGCTCACCCGAGGGTTACCGCCTAAGTCTGATTTTGCCAATAATGACGTAAACCCTTCGGTCCGAAGTAACTTACCACAACTATCGCGTTGATCGTGTCCATGTTCGACAAGTACCCATCCACCCTTATCTAGATAATGTTTTGATTGCTTAATAATTAGACTCAGTGCATCAAGGCCTGACGCACCAGATGTTAACGCACTCAATGGTTCGTACCTGACGCCTTCACCCTGCAAGTGAATATCATCTTCAGCAATATATGGGGGATTTGAAAGAACCAAATCGAACACACCAGAAACCTCAGAGAACCAATCACTCTTTTGAAATTTAATTAGATTATTAGGGCATAGAGCCTTGGCGTTTTTCGTTGCAACCTCAAGGGCAACAGACGAAACATCTGTAGCTGTAATTTTAATATGTGGCATGTGAGTCGCTACTGAAACCGCGATGGCACCTGAACCAGTCCCGAGCTCCAAGACTGTCCGGAGATCATGTTGCTTAATTTTTTGAATTGCCAGATCAACTAGCAGCTCTGTGTCAGGCCTTGGGATCAGTACGGACTGATTTACCTGAAAAGATAATCCATAGAATTCTTTATATCCGAGAATATAGGCCACTGGCTTACCTTGAAGCCGATCCTTAAACAATTTTTTATACTTTTCTACCTTTTTAGGATCCAACATAACATTCGGGTCTTTGATCAGTTCCACTGGGTCTAAACTATTCGAGTAAGCAAATAAAATTTTTATTTCGCTAATGGCTTGAGACCTAGATATACCAAAGGCCTGAGCCAAGCTGACTATGTCAGACTCAAATGAATCGATTTTCATCGTGATTCGATGGCTTAGTCTCTAGCTACTCTGATGCCAACGCCAGCAGCTCGGCTTGATGCTCAGATAGGAGATTATTAACAACTTCATCTAACTCACCCTCCATAATTTGAGATAGCTTATACAACGTCAAGTTAATCCTATGTTCGGTCAATCGACCCTGAGGGAAATTATAAGTCCGAATTCGCTCTGATCTATCCCCACTTCCTATAAGCGTTTTTCGAGTTGCGGCTTCTTTCGCTTGATGCTCTTGCGCCTGCTGCGCATTCAATTTAGCAGCCAATACCGATAATGCTTGAGCCTTATTTTTGTGCTGTGAACGACCCTCCTGACACTCCACAACCAAACCGGTAGGAAGGTGAGTGATTCGTATAGCGGAATCCGTCTTATTAATGTGCTGGCCTCCAGCTCCAGAGGCTCGATACGTGTCTATCCGAAGTTCACTAGGATTAATTTCAACATCTTTCAGCTGATCTGGTTCAGGCAGAACTGCAACTGTACATGCACTGGTATGCACTCTACCCTGCGTCTCTGTTTCAGGAACGCGCTGCACTCTATGACCTCCAGACTCAAACTTTAATTGGGCGTAGACATTTTCACCGCTAATTTTTACTACAACTTCTTTGTATCCACCTAAATAGGATTCATTCTGTGAAAGAACTTCCGTTGACCAATGGCATTTCTCAGCGTATTTCAAATACATCCTAAGCAAGTCACCGGCAAAAAGTGCCGATTCATCACCACCAGTTCCTGCTCTTATCTCTAAAAATACGTTTCGACTATCATTAAGATCTTTGGGTAATAAAGCTTTTTGCAACATTCCTTCAAGACAACGCTGCCTCTCTTCGCCTTCGACAATTTCAGATTTAGCCATCTCACTCATATCAGGATCATCAAGTAAATCTTTCGCTTCCACGATGGACAGATCGATTCGCAAATACTCCTTGTAGTTCACAACGACGCGCTCTAGTTCCGCATGCTCACGGGTCCATCCTGTAAACTTCTCCATATCAAGCGTAGCGTTCTCTGAGCTCATTAATGCATTGAGCTCCTCATGCCTTAAAGATAACTTCTCTAATTTATCTAATAATGATTGCTTCATGCTCTAATTTTTATTTAAGCCGTAAAGCCTTTCCAAAGCCTCTGAAAGACTCAATTTTTCACCTGTTGAATCATTGTTCAATGCGCGACTAGGCTCGTCCATAAATTTATTTGAAATCGCTCTCGACAGAACCTTAACCACTTCCTCGGGCCTTTCTCCTTTGGCAATTGAAGAAAGCGCTTTTTCCAACTCGATTTGGACAATTAATTCACCACGCTTTCTAAACTTCTTAATAACAGGGATTCTTTTTTTCCGATCAAGCTGCGATTTAAATTGAACTAGCCTTTCTACAATTATTTTTTCAGCTTCACGCGCTGCACCCTCTCGATTCCGCATACCATCGTTAACGATCTCCCCAAGGTCATCAACAGTGTAAAGAAAGACATCCTCTAATTCAGAAGCCTCAAGCTCAATATCACGTGGTACCGCAAGATCAATCAAAAGAATTGGTTTATGTCGCCTCGCCTCAATCGCCTTTTCTATCGCTCTCTTCCCAAGAACAGGTATCGGACTACCTGTACAACTCAAAACGATATCGAATTTCTCCAGCTTATGAGCGACGTCACTTAGAGGAAAATAGTCTCCGCTCAATGTTTCCGCTAGATCTTTGGCACGACTCAAGGTTCGATTTGAACATGATATGTTCTGAATACCATAAGATACAAAGTATTCAGCACATATACGATTCATCTCCCCAGCGCCAACAAACAGAACATTTACGTTCGACAGCGAGCCAAAAATACGCTCGCCAACTTTCACGGAGGCGGCTGCAAGTGATACCGAATGAGCTCCAACGTCTGTTTCCGTCCTTACAAATTTTGCCACTGAAAAACTAGCGTCGAATAATTGCCGAAGCCTGGGCCCAAGAGCCCCTATCGAATCTGCCTTGCGGACTGCATTTTTTAATTGACCGAAAATTTGTGTCTCACCGAGCACCATGGAATCAAGTCCCGACGCTACACGAAAAGCATGTTGGACAACTGATTCTCCCACAAATTTATAAAGAACTGCGGAGAGCTCATCCTGACTGAAGCCACGGAGCTGAGCAAACCATGAAACTATCTCCTCAAAATTAGAGGCATAGCTGTATATTTCTGTTCGATTACAAGTTGATAGGATAACCGACTCACTAATCGACTCTGACATTAGTAAGCTTTTTAAAGCCAACTCTGTCTCATGGTCACCTATAGCTAGCTTCTCCCGTAACTCAAGAGGACATGTGTCATGGTTAAAACCGACGGAATAATATCTTTGTTCCTGAACTGTCAATTTAGATTAATATGTTAAATTAATAAGTTGAGGGGCCACACTCATCTTGAATGCGGCAGTAACTAGGGATTTAGCTAAGATCAGGACACTCACGCTAACCTCGCTTTATAGCTGCAAGCGGCACGGAAAGCTTAGTGGGTTTGTTAAGAAGATCAAACAACAAAATGACGCGCTTATTCCCGTCTGACTCTTTGTATATAGCCCGAATGTCCTTAAACACCCCATGCGTAAAAACCACTTCTTCGCCGGTTTGATAAAGACTAACCGGCTGAGATGATAGGGCTCTTTGAGACTGTTCGATTTTTTTTAATGTTTGATCATCTACCTCAGCAAGCTTACCTCCAAACTTCACGACCTGCGACACCCCTCTTACATTTCTCAAGGTGTGCATCACCTTTTGAAAAATGCGGGCTTCATCTCTAACAAAAATATACCGTGGGAATAGACATTCAAAATTGACTGTCATAGTTCCCTGCCGTATTTTTTCAATTGGCCTCAAAGGACATGAGACCTGAAGCCCCATACTTTCAAGATTTTCTTTTGCTCTAATTTCCTGTCGCGGTTTCGTATAAATAACAACCCAAGACACAGCCTCCCCTCCAATTATGGCCCTTCAAGAGTGATGAAGTTTAAACCTAAACTAACCAATAGGTTAAGTCACAAATGTTAACATGTCTTTGTAATCGAGCTTTAATCGGCTACTGTTGGATTACGCCTTTTCCTCAGCGTAAACCCAATCAACTATGTCAGCACTCGGGGTATAACCGGGAACGAGTCTTTCCATAATCAGCCTAATTGCCCCCACGTCGTTTATGTTTAATGCCATTTCAAGAGTTTGCAACTCATCCTCTAAACTATTCCATTCAATAAATTGTTCTCTGGATTTCATTATTCTTGGATGCGACGTAGGTTGAGGCTCTCCACCAATAAGGAGTTCTTCATAAAGTTTCTCTCCAGGCCGCAACCCAATAATCTCAATTTCAATATCACCGGCTGGATTGCGTTCATCTTTGAGCGTAAGGCCCGCCAATTCTGTCATTCTACGAGCCAACTCATAAATCTTCACTGGTTGTCCCATATCAAGGACAAATACATCCCCTCTAGTCATCATAGCCCCGGATTGAATAACAAGCTGAGATGCCTCCGAAATTGTCATAAAGTAACGTGTAATATCACGATGCGTAACCGTAATTGGCCCTCCACTGCGAATTTGCTGTCTAAACTTGGGAACAACTGAACCAGAGGAACCTAACACGTTACCAAACCGCACCATACTAAATTTAGTATTCACATCGGTAATGGCTAGCGCTTGTAGAACCATTTCTGATAACCTTTTGCTCGCACCCATAATGTTAGTAGGGCGCACAGCTTTATCGGTACTTATTAGGACGAAGTCAGCAACGCCGTACTCGGCAGCTGCCATAGCCGTTGTCAATGTGCCAAACACATTATTCTTGATCCCCTCTGCCATATTGTGCTCTACCATCGGTACGTGCTTATATGCAGCAGTATGATAAACAGTAGCCGGGCGCCACGTTGACATAATCTCAAGCATCCTCTCATCGTCCTTAACAGATCCCAGTAGGGGGATTAAAACGACATCTTTATCTGGAAACTTATCCAACAAATCTTGATGAATAGCGTAGAGCGCATATTCACTTTGATCGACCATCAGAAGCTTAGTGGGACCGACAATCATGATTTGACGGCAAAGCTCACTTCCTATGGAGCCTCCAGCTCCTGTCACCATAACTACTTTATTTCTAGTACACATCGCTAACAAAATATGATTAGGCGTCACCGTTTCACGACCCAGAAGATCGTCAATATCTAGGTCGCGAAGATCAGAAATGCTCACTTTACCTTTGACCAAATCCGACATGCTAGGCAAAGTTCTAACAGCTACTCGCGCCGACCGAATTTGTGTCAATATTTGGTTGCGACGTGTCCGAGCGAGATTTGGCATCGCAAGTAACACAACACTAACATTAAGAGAAGTAACTAAATTATCGAGATCACTAGAGCTGTAAATTGGTTGTCCATTGAGGAGATGGCCACACAATCGGCTATCGTCATCCAAAAAACCAACCACTTGCATCTCGGGACTATTTACTATAGCTCCAACTAAGTCCCGACCAGAATTACCTGCACCATATATCAAAACTCTCGGCCGAGCGGCTTGCTTTAAGATCCTGTTGTAATCATCACCTAACCAAAAGCGAGCAAGAGCTCGAGATGCTCCTATGAAGAGTAAAAGCAGGACGGGTTGAATAATCCCAACCGTGCGAGGCACCCCCTGAACACCAATAGCTGTAAAAACAGCCATATAAAGAAACCCATAAATGACAATTGCTCGAGCAACAGCCAGTAAAGCAGGCCAACCGCTATACCTAAATATTGCTCGATATAAACCGCTAATAACAAAAATTGGTAATGCAATTAAGACGGACGCTATTACCCCGACAATAGCATTACCTGAAAGCTGAATGAATTCTCCAAGTCGAAGATATAGAGCCAACCAGACCGTCAGAACGCAAAGTGCAATATCTACTGATGCCACGATAATACTCTTAGCCCAGCGGGGAAGGCCCAGCACCGGTAATACGAATTTTTTTAAATTCATTTTTTTTCTGAGTGGTTAACTTTAATGAGAAACCCCATCTCTTCTAAATACTTTTAATAACGTCAGCCACATTATCTTTAAATCAAAAACCAAAGAGTGACGCTGAAGATATTCATAATCGAGCTCAACTTTTTTAGCTATTGGTAGTTCATCGCGACCATTAACTTGAGCCCAACCGGTTAGTCCAGGCAAAACGGTATCTAAACCGAATTGAGTGCGAAGCTCAATAAGCTCAGTCTGATTGAATAATGCTGGACGTGGGCCCACAAAACTCATATCTCCTTTTAAGATACTCCATAGCTGTGGTAATTCATCGAGACTAGATTTCCTAATAAAACCACCAATCGGAGTTAACCATTTGTCTGGATTTTGCAGCATATGCGTGGCAATAATAGGCGCATCTGATTTCAGAGTGCGAAATTTTGGCATTTTAAACAATTTATTTTCGCGCCCAACACGGTCAGACCAATAAAGCACGGATGCTTTCTTATAGGATAATTTTACTGCTAATCCTATCAATACTATTCCTGGGAAAAGCAATAAGCATAAATTTAAAGCTAATATGACATCTAATAATCGCTTCATTAGGAACTCATAAGTCCACGAAGTGAAATTTCCTCTTCGATTTTATCTAGCTGCAAGGCCACAACCTGCCGCTCATCATAAACCCGAAGAGCACGTTTGCGGCCTGCCTCCCCAAGAAGTCTTCCCCAATCTAAGTTTAATAAAAATCGTTCGATAGCCTTAGAAATAGCCTCGGAAGATCGCACAGGCACGATTAAGCCAGTTTCCTCCTGAACTACCTCCTCGCGAGATCCCCGAATATCAGTCGCCAAAACTGGTTTACCAATCACCATTGCCTCTATGATCGTACGTGGCATACCCTCCCGCCAGGATGGAAGACAAAACAGGTCCATAACAGACAAAAGGCTTGGAATGTCGTCACGCATTCCAAGAGAAACCAATCGGTCACCTAGAACATCACGTGCGGCCGCCAGTTCTAGCTCCACGCCCCTCTCATGATCACTAGCTAAACGCTCGCCAACTAAAAGAATCCATAAATCAGGGAAACGATCCGCCAAACTAGTTACCGCCGCTAAAAATTCAACTAGTCCTTTTTCCCGTATATGACGACCAATAAATCCAACAACAAAAGCATTTTTTGGAATACCCAAAAGAGACCTTATCGCTTCAGTTGAATCTACTTTATCAGGCGAAAATCGCTCGACGTCAACTCCGTTTCCAATTTTTAGTATACGATCACGAGTAGATATACGTTCCAAAGCAGCTACCTCCGCATCCTCAGCGCTTTGACAAAATAACAAATGAGTAAAATGTCCTCCCAAGCGTTCTAGAAACACATATATCGATCGTTTCCATTTCGGCATTTCGTCATGAAAATAAAATCCATGCGCTGTGTACACCACAAAAGGTATACCACACAGCCAAGCAGCAATACGTCCAATCAAAGCGGCGACTGGGGTATGTACATGTAATACATCAAACCGTTCACGGCGAAAAAGTCGAATTAGAGCGAACAAAGACTTAAGCCCAGACAAAGGATTACGATTGCGAGAGATCTCCACTGACTCAATACGATAACCTTGGCTCCGTAATTCAAAAGTATAAAGCCCACTGGAACAAACAGATATCACCTCCCAACCCCGCGATTCCATTCCGTCAATCAAAGGCAGTAAAAAATATTTTAAAGTAAAATCGACTGAACATAGCTGACAGACTTTCAAAGCCTTTCTCCTCGTTTGAGAAACCGTAATAATCGTATCATGTAGATATACTACGTAGTGGTGCTTTACTTCTACCGAACCGCCATAATTTAGTGCTTAAACTTACGACCTCCATCGCTCTAACCACGCTTGAAACATCAACACATTCCATAAAAAGTGTTGCCAATTTCGACGCCCCGTCACGTGCTCTTTCCACCTCCGGCGAATCGGCTCAGCATGAAGAAACCCCTCTTCTCGGATACGTGACTCAGAAAGATGGTGCTCCGCCCATTCACGCAATGGACCACGCAACCATTCGCCTAATGGAACGCCAAAACCTTGCTTTGGTCTTTCAATGAGTTTTTTTGGCACGTGTTTGTATAGTAACTGTCGCAATAGCCACTTACTCGAACCATCACGTATTTTCATATTCGCAGGTAAGCGCCATGCAAATTCGGCTACTCGGTGGTCAAGAAATGGGGTGCGAGTTTCAAGGCTAGCAGCCATTGCAGCACGATCAACCTTGCACAGAATATCGTCGGTGAGATAACCTAAGACGTCTCTAAACATCATTTTTTTTTCACTCTGATCAATACATTTTAATTCACGCATTTCTTGCTTTACCCAGAGATGTTCATCTAGCGGTTCAGTTGTCGTATTAATGACAATAGATCCGGGGTCGACTTCCTGCGATATTAATCGCGTATACAATTCGTCTAAATCTCTTACTGTTAAGACACTTGCTAACTTGTGTAATCGATCGCCGAACATTGGTTGAGCAAACCTACGAGGAACTATATGACCGAAGAGATTCCAAGTAGAGGGGCTTACTGCTTTAATCCTTTGGCTTACGATTTGCCTAAGCACAAGAGGCAACATACTCAAGAGCCTGAACAATGGTGGACCTACCACATGGCGATTATAACCTCCAAACAACTCATCAGCTCCGTCACCAGTTAGGCTGACAGTAACATCAGAACGCGCTAACGCAGCAATAAGATAAGTGGGGATTTGCGAAGAATCACCGAAGGGCTCATCATAAATGTCAGGTAGCTTTGGAATTACCCCGAACGCATCAGCACCCGAAACATATAGTTCTGAATGGTCGGTTCCTAAGTGGTTAGCGACCGCCTTAGCATACTCCGCCTCGTTGTAACCTGTTTCAGAAAAGCCAATTGAAAAAGTCTTAACTGGTATTGCAGTTTGACGCTGCATCAAGGCTACAACCGTGGAGGAGTCCACGCCTCCTGACAAAAACGCTCCAAGGGGCACGTCTGCTACCATTTGTCCGGATATTGCATCGCCTAGCCTAAATTCTAGCTCTTCCACTGCCGACGTATCATCTACCTCATGATCTTCAACGAGTTTCATAAACTCAGTTGCTCGCCAAAAAAACGTTGGCTCTGGCAACTCGCCAATAGCAATATCAAGCGGCAAAGTGAGGAAAGTTCCAGGTGGTAATTTTGATATTCCCTGCCATATTGACAAAGGGACTGGGACATAACCGTACTGTGTGTAAAGACTCAGTGCATCTCTGTCAATCATTCCCTGCCACTCCGGGTGAACGGCCAATGACTTCAACTCGGAACCAAAGAGAAAACTTCCTCCTTGCCAACCATAAAAAAGCGGCTTCTCACCAAAACGATCACGGGCTAATGTCAATTCCTTACTTTGTCTATCCCAAAGTGCAATAGCAAACATACCAATAGTCTGCTTTAAGGTTCGCAAAACACCCCAAGCTTGAAACGCTGCCAATAAAGTTTCTGTATCAGATAATCCTCGCCAAGACTCTTTATCAAGCTGGTCGCGTATGTCTCGATGGTTATATATTTCCCCATTGAAGATCATTACGTATCTACCGCAGTCTGACACCATTGGCTGGTCAGCATTAGCAGACAAATCCACTACAGATAAACGACGGTGCCCTAAAGCTAAATCAGATCCCTCAGTCCACACCCCCTCCCGATCTGGGCCTCGATGGGTCAAAGTAGTTACCATCGATTGGGCTATTGTTTTAGAATCCAACGTCTGCGACAGTAATGTCGAGTTCAAAAATCCCGTTATTCCACACATTGTGATCTGCGTGATTCCCGTTGTGAGTGAGAGAGCTTACCTAGTTTCCGAAAGAGCCAATTAAATATTTTTGAGGGTAATGCGACTTCTAAGCCCAACCAAAAAAAGTATGCCATTAAAGGATAAGTAGCAGCCCGATTACGCCACTTCAACCACAACTCAAATAGACTTGAAAAACCATATAAGGACGTATGTTTATATCTGATTTCTCTCCACAACTCAGCATGCAATTTGTTGGAGCGAGATAACAACATACCAGTGCTCATGACCCGATAGTGAAATAACGGCAGCGGAACTACAATTCCATGATGCCCAAAAGATCCTAGCCGTATATTAAACTCCCAATCCTCGTAACCTCGCGACATCGACTCGTCATACCCTCCAATCTCAGACCAAACTGAGCGACGCAACAACAAGCAGTAAGGCATCTGATTTAAAAACAATTGCTCAAAAAAATTATAATTTTTCTTTAAAACCCCTTTTTTCTCACCTTCTAATGTAATGTGGCTAAAAGCAAAGGATGCATGCGGACTCTCCTCTAGCGCAATGAGAAGATGTGAAAGAGTTTCTGGTTCGATCCAGTCATCGGCATCTAAAGGCAAAATATACTCTCCCCTTGCTTCAGAGAAGCCGACATTACGTGCTGCAGGTAAACCACAATTCTCCTGACGAATTATACGAACTCCGTTTAGACATTTAATACACTCAATAGTTAATTCATCAGTCGAACCATCATCTACAACAATAATTTCTATATTTGTATAAGTCTGGGCCTTCACAGATTCGATGGTCTGAGGCAACGTGACGCCACTATTAAAACAAGGAATGACTACAGTAACAAGCTTCACCTCATATGCTCCTTGCTTCTACAATCAGCCCAAATCTCTCCCCATAATGTCTGCATTTCAACGAAATCCAAACCAGATTGAAAAATTTCTTCTCGAAACTCTCGCGTAGTATGTTCGATTCGATGATCAAGGTCTGACCGAAAATCTATCCCTAGCTCACGACGCAAAGCCATCTGCCAATTGCGTTCGAACATTGGCACCCGAATCAAATAACGCTTAGCTCTCGTATTTAAAGACAAGGCCTTCAAGAAAATCACTCGCTCATCAATGTGCTCTAACACATTCGATAGGATCACTACATCCCAATCGCCAGCTGGCACCTCTCGCGTAGCGTCTCCGTAAACAAATTTTAAATTTGAAAGATTCTCAAAATCTCTCGCCTTAGCAAGACGTGTCGAATCATGATCGATCCCAACGACATTGGAATCAGGATGAGCCCGGGCAATGCTACGAGATACTGCACCGTAACCGCAACCCACATCAAGCACAGATTCCGCTTGCTTAATTCGATCAATGAAAAACTGATGATAATCTGTTAGACGATGCTTAGGATGCTCACCCTTTCCATAAACCATCGCGCGCTCATTAATTATCCAGTCAATTTTATCCCGCAACGACATTAAACGAGTAAGTCCAACGGAGGAAGAACGGTGTCTGGACTCAAGAATTAACATACCGCTGAAAAAAGCCAGTCTGACGCGATTGGGAAGCAATTGCCAGAAAAAAGCTAAAAAGTTAGCTAGGATTAATAAACCTTTTCTCATTATAGATCTCGCCTCAAAGTGTCGAATATTTCTGAATGTCGCTCGATCCATGCTTTGATATCGAATTTGGTAATCGCCCGGACTCGCGCCTCCTCCCCCATGTTTTTGGCGTTCTCTGCAATCTTTAACATCCCATAACCAATATCCTCACAAGTGGGAACATGAATCTCATTCCAATCTTCAGGGACAGCTAAGCCTATCCCTGCTGAACTTCCGACCAACTCACGTATGCCACCGCTGTCTGAAAATAAAATCGGTAGCCCGCTCGACATTGCCTCGATCACCGTGTTCGGGCAAGGATCAAGATATTTGGTAATCACGTACGCATCAGCACCTCTATAAATATCAGCAGCATTTTCTTGTGAATACTGTCCAACAAGGTCCACATGATCTTCTAACCCACACCGTTCAATTAAGATCTGGGTTCCTTTCAAATCTTCCACCCATCCTGCAATAATAAGTTTTGCATCCAATCCAGACTTCCTGGCTCTAGCCAAACCTTCAATCGTACTGCCCAACCGATACCCGAGATGCCTCCCAATTTTCCCTGTCACAAGAAACCTAAAACTTTGGCTTGAACGACTTGCTGCAGGACAAAAATAGCTCGTGTCTACAGCGTTATACAGAACTTCTCCGGGACCTGATCGATTCCCTAAAAACTTATCTGCAGAACGGCGGCAAAATTCAGATTGCCAGAACACGTAAGAGGCTTGGTGATAGGCCTCAGCCATGATTTTGTTTTGCGCCTCCCAGTCATCACCGAACCAACCTGGGTAAAAAACTCCATTTTGATTAAGTACGATTGGAATTTTGCGGGCTTTGAGTGCAGACAAAGCCAACTTTGGAAGGTATGGAGCATTCGACAAAGAATAGACAATTCCGAATCGCCAACGGTGTTCTGGAAAGAATTGCCGCAAACGCTTCACCTTCACTAGAGGCCCACCAAGATTTCCCGCTCTCGCTCCGCCATAAAAAACAGCGTGAGTAACTCGCCTAGGCAATGTCAAACCTATCAAGACAAAAGAACAGCAAATTACTCTATATACGTGACGAATCAGTTTTTTTTGCCATGGATCAAGCTGAGTAAAATCACTAGTTTCGCGAAATTTGGCCGGAAAACGAGATCCATATCTCACGACTCTTTCTTTCATAAGACAGACAAAACGTTTCATCAAATGAGACTCTAAAAGACAAAGCTTAACTAACGTAATTCGTTTAGGTTTAGCCTCACTATTAGTGACATCAGTCATAAATCGTAAATAATTCTTCGCCACAAAACTCATATTCGAAACACTGATCCGATTTCTATAGGACTCCATATCTTCGGCGACAGTCTTAATACAATCGATCACATCCTCTACACCGTCAAAGAGTAGGCCTCCAGAGCCAACAAGTTCGGGATGCCCTCCACTGTTAAGCGCAACAGAAGGAAGCCCCGAAGCCAAGGCCTCGCAAAGCGCATTGGAGCACGGGTCGCAGCGACTAGCCGCGAGAAAAATATCGTGCTCTTGCAACTTAATAGCAAGCGCCGATGATGGATGCGGTGGCAATTGCTCAATATTGCGAAATTTTACAGGGCTATTCCCCACAAAGGTCATCTTGTAACGAGAGAAGTCTAGATTTCGATCTAAGAAATCTAGAGTATCAAAACCTTTATTCCAATTTTTAGACCAACTTACCGAAATAATTCGTATACGTTTGTCAATCGACTGATTGGGACCAGCTCGAAAGATGCTATTTGGAGCATTCAGGACCACTGCCGACAAAAGAGGTGGGGGCATGCCTAAACTTAAATTTGCTCGACGGCTGTACTCACTTTGAAATAGAACTCCGTCAGCGACCACCTTGCTGAACTCATGAATCAACTTGTCTAAATGTAGATCCTTTCCGCGATATCCGGAAATAGGACCATCTATACGTTGCACGAAAGGTTTAAATGGTAGTCTCAATTTCCACCACATAACCCTTCGTGGTTCATTGAAACTATCAAAAAGTATCACATCGGCATCGGTTGGAGAGTCAGTCCAATTACCATGCGCCTGCATCTCTTCACGAAGTGCTTTTAAAAACTGATTAGCTCCGCCCCACGGTCCCTCACGAAAACTATATAAAATATGTATTCGGATTTTACTCATCAAAAACCCAATTAATCAAACGTTCAGCCCATAATGACCGATCATATTCTTCTCTAACTTTCGTACAATCAAAAGTTTTAAATCGTAAAGCCTCTAGAGCCGCCTGAGGCGCGTCATCAAAATCCTCCAAAAAAGACATACCGGAATAATCTTTGGCAAGCAACTCGTATGAGGGCAGACGATTGCTAATAACAGGTACCCCTAGTGCCGCATAGACTAACGCTTTAAAAGAGCTATTATTTATATCGTAAGTAGAGTCCAGTTTCCGTGGCAAAAAAGCCACATCAACTTCAATTAATGCCGATGGAAAAGTTGCGTACATCCATGGGACAAAGCGATAGCGAAAAGGCAGCCGAGGTGGTTTTTCACTTATGATCACCATGCGATCATCGAGGAATTCAGAATAACGACCAAGAAAACTCGCCTTCACCGAGACTCCTGACCAACTAAAAACTGGAGCATCAAGATTCACATCTTTTTTGTGCCCACGAAAATGAAGTAAATCTAACGGATCAGGCATAACGAAAACATTCTCACAAAACTGCTTGGCACTATTAGCAATCCCCTCCGTGGGAACACAAATACCATCGACAATACTCGCAATACCCCTTGAGGCATGCACCTGAAGAGGCGTCGAAGCCTTATGGGTTTCAAAATAATCTACACAAGTATCCCAGTAGACACGTTTTGAAATAACCCGTAAGAATTTTATGAAACGCAAAGAATTATGTAGCATTCCGCGATGATAGATTGCAACGTCATATCTGCGAAACGGATTATTAACAGAAACATCAACGCCAAGAGCTTTAAAACATGGGATTAGCTGCAAAGCCCTTATCCAAATGGCTGACTGCACTCGATCATAACTTCTGAACGGCGTAGGAATAAAAATTCCCAAACGCATTAGTTAAAGCCTCTTTAATGATTTCATAATCTTACCTCCACGATATGACATGCCATCCCGAAGTGACCTCTTGATATTAGAAAATTAAACTTTTTCGAGAGACACATATATGGTTACCTTTTGTACTTAAATACTTTTTCTCTAAAACTCTGGCCACATGAAAGCTTTAAGATTAGATTGACTAAATTTTTAGCTTCCGTCAGCACTCCTATTAGTAATTAGTATTTTGACATCCATTAAATATTATCAATTTATAACTTCTGAAACGGCACGAGCTGCCGCTCATCAGCCTTGACAGCCAGTTGACTTTACTCTCCAAGCACGCTTGCCGCTAACTTAACCCGCAAATAACTCGGTTCTTAGCAATCCTGTGAAATCGATGAGGCGATCTTCCGATTTAAAACTCTTACCTAATCACTGTCCACATTCCCTATGTCGATAAATTTCTTCTCAGTCAATTCGAAAAGCGCTCAAGAAAAGGGAGGCGAGTACTCTACGTTATGACAACTGGGTCAATATCAAAATACCTTAGTTTTATCATCCCGACCCGTCATACCTACTTTAATCAATACTATCTAGATTCGATAACTAAACATTATTTATAAACGGAATTACGTCACCCCTATTCGCCCAAAGGAGATAAATCCATATGCATCAATCCCAAGAGAACGTCTCCACTGAATCAGTTAAAAGAGATTTTTTGTTATAAACGGTTAGCTTCACATTATTAAGTTGCATATATAGACCCCAGTCGCGAATAATTTCAATTATTCCGTTGTTCACCGTGTTATGAGAATCTGAAGTATGTAATCCCCTAACTGTAACGTCCGAATGTATCTCACGATTTTCTTCTTTAGACCAGTTCAGTGTTTTGTCCTCAGGAACCCAAAAATATCTGTTGTCATATAAATCCACGCCAATTAAGACGATTTCTTTGTAACCCATCGCATAAGCGCAACTAATCGCCATACATAGCGTGCCAGCACGCTGAACAAGACCAACATCAAGGTCCTTGTGTGGTCTCTTTCCAAATCTATCCGTGAAAAAACTATAAATTGATTTTTTCTGATTCCACAATCGGTGGCCAACAATACTATTGGTATAACTTGAGGTTAACCCAAAAGGAAACAAGAATAACGTATCTTCTAGACATCGATTATCGTCTATCAAAGATATCGAGTAATCGGCATAAGGTCGCCATTTAAAAATTCCATCAACCGTCTCATATGCCGCTCTTATCAACAAGTAAGTGAAATTTATTTTTTTCAAGTGAAATGAGCCATTAAAGCCAAAAGAATCATGTCTTCTAATTTTCACCCATTCGGCTTCCGTTAGTTCATTCAGCGAACTTCCGGATCCAAAAATAAATATACGATTCCCTGTTTTTCTTTGCTGTAGAGATTTCTTAGACACAAACTTATAACGTCGCTTATTAACCATATATAAGGCGAAAGATGCGAACGAAATACGCAAAAGTCTCAACACAACGCTCACTGGCGTATTGAAAAACCACCAGATAACCAACTTAGCTGAGCCAAAAAAATTTAATATGAATCCCGCGCAAAAATATGCCAAATTAAATATAAAGCTCATTACTGGCACTTTTCCCAATCGACTCTAAAAGCATTTATCATATTGAGCTCATCTGGCGTCATGCTACATGCATGGTCTGGGCCTGATGCTGATTTATCCAATGTTAAATGCTTCTCTAATACTCGTGATCCAAGCACGAATGAGGCACAAGCTGCGGTAATGCCTTGAGAATGATCACTAAATCCGGCATAACGATTAAAATCCACCTCGAAAAGGCCAAGCTCGGAAAGCGGTGTAGGGTATTTTGAAACACAGTAGAGATAGTCGACTAATGCATTATCGCTAATTTTTGGGAACTCATTATCGGTCCACATACCTAACGAAACAACAATAGGTTTTCCTGTAGCAACCACTTCTCTGATGAGATTTTTATCAGCTACAGATCGTGATGCAATTTTGTACCTTTTTACGTCAACATCCTCCAACCAATCAATACGCTCAATATCAAAGACTGACGCCATAAACTCAATTCCAACTTTGTAACAATATTCAGCAAGACGGTAGACATCGTCTTTCGCTAGCTCCGTTAAACAGTTATATTCAAACCAGGGATTTTTTGATTTCGGTGGAAACAATGCCTTAGCATCGTATAGTTGAAACTTAGCCACATCCGCACCTGAGTCCTTCGCTATCTTAATTAGTTGTTCCGCAACTCGCATGTCACCATTATGATTTTGGCCTATCTCTGCAATAATCTCAGTTTTCATTTTCTTTCATCCATAAATGCAACATAACAAAGCTGAATAATACATGTCCTGCTAGCTTAGCCGGGTCATAGAGAATATTACGGGCATGCTTGTAAGCATGTGGACTAAGCAAACCCAATCTAGCTAATGGAGATACATCCGAGAATGTCTCGTCAAACAAATCGCTCCACTCCCTCTTTAGCCAATGGTCGATCGGAACATTAAAACCATGTTTAGCGCGCGATACAAGATCGGAAGGTAATTTTGTAGAAAATGCCTTACGCAGTACCCACTTTAATTGTCCATTTCGAATAAGCTGTTCCCATGGAAGCTGCGCCGCGAATTTTTGAACCGAGGGAGCTGCAAATGGAGCTCGGCCCTCTATAGAGAAGGCCATTGTCATTCGGTCTACTTTTGACAGCATTTCGTTTGGGAAATAGAACCTTCGGTCATTTCGAAGATAATCCAATGGCTCTTCGAATCTGTGTCCATCAAATAAACGAAGGGAGCTTCTAGACTCAATATCACGATGAAATAGTACTTTTTTTTCCTCCTCGCTCGCGTAATAGTGCCAGGCCCAAGCTCGCAATTGATGTTTATATCCAGCCATTCTTCTTAATCTTTCGGAATCACTCTCATTTCCGTCCAGGTATCGCGAGATAACTCCTTTAGCAGATTGATTTGAAAAGCTGTCCGGGATCTTCGAATACCAAGAATAGCCGCCAAAGGCCTCATCAGCTCCATCTCCAGAAAGGAGGACCTTAACTCCTGCACTTTGGGCAACTCGGGCAATTGCAAGCACTCCTAACCCAGATGAAACCGCATAGGGTTGTCCAGCAGCCATTAGAAATCGAGGTAAAAGCTCACGAAAATGATTTGCTGTGACTCGAATGGTGGTGTGTCGAGTACCCAACTGGTTTGCGTACCTCTCAGCTAATACCGACTCATCCGAATAACCGTGATAAGGATCTGGTACGTCTTCGAAACCGATACAGAAAGTGCGCAATTCCTTCAACTTTTCACTAGCTAGCTTACATACGATTGAGCTATCGAGTCCCCCACTCAGGAAGGCCCCTACAGGGACATCCGATAGAAGGCGACTCTGGACCGCCTGACTTACTATCTCTCTTACAGAGGAAACCGCTTCATCATCAGATTTAAATGCAAAATTCGGTGTGGAAATATTGCTCTTAAATTCAAAAGCAACCTTCCCTTTACTTGATATCTCCAGACCCTCCCCTGGCATGATCGCGCGTATACTTTTATAAATAGTTGCTGGTTCTGGTACCCACAAGAAGCTCGGATAATCCCACAATGATTGGGTATCAATCTCACGCGATACCAATCCGCTAGCAAGCAAGCTAGGAATTTCTGATGAAAAAGCGATTCCTCCGTTCGATAGTTCACTAATATAGAGTGGCTTTTCACCTGGAAAATCACGAGCTAGTAAAAGAGTTTCCCTCTGTTTATCCCATAGTGCCACTGCGAACATGCCATCGAGTCGTGCGAAAACACCACGGCCATATTTACGATAAAGGTGGCAAATAACTTCTCCGTCGCTATTGGTACGGAAGCGAACCCCATCTTTCTCTAACTCATCCCTGATCGAAGGTGAGTTGTAAATCTCACCGTTATAGAAAAGTACGACTTGACCGCTTTCATCATAGAGGGGTTGATCGCCCCCCTCGCAATCCAGAATACTTAATCGACGCATTCCTGCTTTATAGACATCACTGTCCCAATAACCTTCAGAATCAGGACCGCGGTGAATGAGTCGCGATACCATCTTTCCAACGACCCTATGCTCAGTCCCGTTTTTTGAGAAGATTCCTGCTATACCACACATGGCTTAAACATTTTGAAATTTCAAAAGATCTTTAATACCGAAGTGTCTGTTTCCCAACACCTTGACCTTAGCAACCACTTTTTGGTAATCCTCTAACGTATCTACAGTAAAAGCATCACTTTTCCTTTGCCATGACGTAGGAGGTAAAAACTGCTTTACCTGAAACCCAAGTTCAGTGCGATAAAAACGCAGGGTAAGGTGCTCCTTTTCCTCGTCTGTCATAAGTGGCCAAGCCGTTGCTAAAGTGTTCACAGAAAATACCTCGTAATCTATCCCAACAGGGAAAATACCTTTAGTGGTATACATATCAACATTTGATCCTGAATCCCATTGCGAGAGACAATAGTCAAGACTTTGAGCGTCTACGAATGGGCAATCTCCTGTGATACGAACAATCCAACTCACACCAAGCTTACGAGCTACCGATAAGTAACGGCTGGCCACGTCCATATAAGCGCCTCTGAAAACAGTTACTCCTGTTGTTGCTACTCGATCCGCGAGAATATCATCATCATTACGCTCACTAGTCGCAAAAACAACGGAGCCTCCCAGTTTGGTGTCACGAATACGATCAAGGAGGAATTCGATTAAGGGAACTCCCCCCAAATCTAAAAGCGCTTTTCCAGGCAGTCTAGTTGATCCCATTCGAGCTGACACAACAGTAGCAATAGTACTCATACGCCATCCAAAATATGCGCGATTTTCAGTTTCGTTTCTGAATCAATAAAGAAACTCTCCCCTTGTGACACAATAAAATTAATGGGGGACGGACCTACCAACGAGCCAGAGGCAAAGTTTTTGTTCTTTGTCGCCAAAGCAATATTCGCTTCACGATATACGTAATCATGATCACTACGTAGACCACGCGCCGGGTTAACGGCCCGCAAACCGAATGACGTACGACAAAAAACCGGATCCTTTATTTCTTCCACGCCCATACTACTGTCAGCGTCATTAAAAACCAAAGTATGTACTGCTTCCTCAAGAGATCCTAACGACACGAAAGGCGATGGAAGATAGCAAAGTGCTGTAACTCCTAAAGATTTAGGGTCATACTGCTCTGCAATCCGAGCCAACGTTCCAGCGATATTTTTAGATCGAAGAGTCTCAGATGTATCCCGCTTAAAAAATTCAACACGTTTATCCAAGAAACTTTTAATTGTTGGTAACACATCCTCCGTATCAGAGGCGACAATTACTTTATCAAATAAAGTTGAGCTTAAGCACATCTCTAGCTTCCTTCTAAGAAGGTTCTTACCATTAAGCTCGATAGACCAAAGATCAGGGTGAAAATCATAGTTCCTACGACATGGAATCACCGCCAAGATAGGCCGAAAAACATCTAGCTTCTTCGTTATTGCGTCCTTTTTTATTTGCCTTCTGGCAGCCAACATACGATGTGAGCTGTTTGTTAAATTCTTACCGTGCCTTCGATAATAAAAGAGGGGTAAATTGACATTCATCGCACGATGAGTGTGTCGAATTTTGGCCCAAACATCAAAGCCATCCTGTGCACCTAAGTCTTCGCGGTAGCCGCCAATCGATTCCAGAACCGACTTCCGTATCAGAGTACATGCTCCGTTAGGAGGCATATCCGTCAAATGACTCGAGTCGAAAATCTTTTGTCTACGCTCATGAGAAAAAATCCCCCCTTCCTCATCAATCAGGTAGTAGTCGGGAAACACTAACGCAAGGTCTGCATGGCGTTCAATATAACTTAAAAGAACAAATAAAATATTCTCATCGAATACGTCATCCCCATCGAGTCTGATTACATACTCACCACGACATTCGCGTAATACGAGATTTGCAACCGCCGGAAGACCAATTTTTGAGGTTTGAAATATGCGAACTCGATGATCGTTTGCGTACAGTTGTATAACCTGCTGAGTTTCATCTGATGACCCGTCATCAATTAGGAGAAGCTCCCAATCTTCAAAGTGCTGACGTAATACACTTTCGATGGCCTCCTCTAAAAACCTTCCGTAATTGTGAGAAGCGATGTACACAGAAATCTTTGGCGATTTTTTTTGGTCTAACTCTGGCATTGTTACGAATTCCAGTCTTTCAAAAAATGAACAGAATCATGGTGCCATCGCTCAAAGAAAGAAAGAACCTCAATTGGCTGATCCTTCTTAATTGTTATGGGCTCTGAATCCGGAACCTTCTCAGCTAAAATACAAAGAATGTCATTGTCCAAATAACGATTAGATGCGACCGCTCGGAATCCTGCTTTTTCTAAAGCAGTTTGTAGCGAGTTAGCACTGAATCTAAAACAATGGCTATCAGCTGGGTTTTTAGAAAAATAGGTAAATAGTGGCTTCTTGAAGGGAACCAGTATCCTGCTTCCGGTGGCAACGAGGACTCTTCCGCCCACAGGCAACAGTTGATTGGCACCATTCAGCATATCCATACATGATAAACAATTCTCTAGGGTCCACATGATTGTTACCACATCTGCTTGATATGCCTTTCCTTCCGGACTAACTAAAAACTCCTCGATAGTCCCCGCGTAGGTTGGGATTTTAAATTTATTAAGCCGTGCACAATTTTTTTCAGACGGCTCAATACCAAACGGAGAAATACCGTATTGATCTTTAAGATACTTCAAACTGAAGCCCTCTCCCGCTCCGATATCACACAGTTTCTTGCCCACAAGATCTATTTGAGAAGCTAAAAACTCCGATACAAACGTTTGCCGTGCCATCATTGCAGGATTTTTCACTGCTGTATAAACATCACCGTAAATTTCCTCGCTCCATACTCTCGCAATTTCATCGGACGTTCGCCGAGACCGCACATATACAAACCCGCAGTTACCACATATATGAATTGGTTGATTCCCCGTGTAAATTCGCGAGTAAGGGATTTCAATCGGATCATCCGATCCGCAAAGATCGCAACAATAGTCAGTGTATCCAGGTGATTGACTAACCTGAGAATCGTTGTTGAGAGCGTCTTGATTATCATGCATTACAGTCACCTCGATATTCTTAATTAAAAAAGTAATTATGACCGGACATTCAGTCCACGCCTCGAGAGATATTGCTTTGCACTTTTAATGCTCGTTTCAGTAAAGTGGTATACGTTTGTAGTTGCTACCGCATCCGCACCAGCTACCATGAAACCATCAGCAAAGTCCTTCCACTTTCCAGCACCCCCACATACGATAACCGGAATTTTCACACTTTTTACCACGTCAGCATTCAACTTATTGTCGTACCCCTCAAGTGACCCGTCTTTTTCAACGGCGGTCAGCAATATCTCCCCTGCCCCTAACCCTTCAACCCGCTGAGCTAACTCCTCTGGTTGCCATTGTGTGGGATGTCTTCCGCAGTTCTTATAAACACGGTAAACACCACTACTTTCTTTACGCACATCTATCGAAACCACAACAGATTGGCTTCCGAATCGCTTAGCTGCCTTTGTAATTAGCTCCGGCTGCTCTATGGCTTGCGTGTTTATAGCAACCTTGTCAGCCCCTAGATCGAGATAGCGCTTTACATCATCAAGGTCCCTCACTCCGCCTCCAACGCACATTGGTACAAAACAATTTTTACTGAATTTCGCCACTACGGATGAAAACAGCTCCGGATCGCGCCGCTCCGGACGGGTAACATCAAGCAAGACAATTTCATCAATTGACCATGCATCCACGAAATTTACGGTATACCGATAGTCTGGAATAAATGTCTTCGTTCGAAAAAGTATACCGTCGTTAAATGTAAGTACGGTAATAACCCTCTTTCTCAACATGTAGCAACAACACTCTCTGCAAAATTTCGCAGCATCATAAGGCCTTGGTGCTGACTCTTTTCTGGATGAAACTGAGTCCCGAATATATTTTTCTTATGTATCGAAGCAACAAATTTTTGGCCATGATTGGAAAAAGCGGAAATATTTTCCCGATCTACACACTCCATGTGGTAACTGTGCGTGAAATAAAACAATGTCTGCTCGGGTACGCCCGAAAAGATCGGATTGTCGTTAACTCTAATACAATCATTCCAGCCCACATGAGGAATGCGTATATGTGGTTCGGTCTGCTGAAGCCGAACCACTCTTGCTTTCACCCAACCCAGACCAGTCGAACAACCAAACTCCTCCCCTTCACTTGCCATCAACTGAAATCCGAGACAAATTCCTAGTATTGGCCGCGCCTGTTCAAGCACTAGTTCATTTAACAAATCTAATAAATCTAGCTGCTGCAGATTTTTCATACCATCTGGGAAGGCGCCGACTCCAGGAAGTATGAGCCCAGTAGCATCTCTAATTTGCGCTTTATCCGAGGTACATCGATACTGAATTTCTAGGCGCTCAAAGGCGGCGCAAATCGAACGAAGATTCCCCAAGCCATAATCAACGATTGTCAACATTTTAAGAACTCAACGAACCGGGTTTCTCAAAGTCCAAGAAGACCCATTTTTTTTCCATATTTCTGGATTTCGGTGTTGGTCGACGATTTTTGAAAACTCGTCCATTGTCAAATCCAGATATTCTAGAACCTCATCGAAGTGCTCATAGCAAAATTCATCATCATATTTGCGAGCGAGATCAAGGCCTTCCTGTCTGGTCATATGGTCATTTTGTATAAGCCTACTAGCATCACGCACAGCGCGCCCAAAGCCGAATTTTATGAACTGCATGTAGTAATACAAGTTATCAATCTTATCGTCTAGGCTGTCGTAATTAGTAAAAGTGCTGTCAGTACGTCCTTTTTGATTAGTACGGAAATCAATCTTGTCTTTTATATACTGATAGTTCTCATACATAGACCAACGAAAAAAATACGAATAGTAATAAGCTTTTACGCCCACACTAGCGACCTGCTCTGAAGACGGATAAACGTAAGCGTTTAAATCTTTCTCCGAGACTACATCATCAACCCAGTTTCGTGGATCATCCCCAACATAATTTTCTATTATTTCTGTAAAGTCTCTCGTGCGTCGATGCTCTTCGCTTAAAACTCTTCCCCCATACTCACTTTCTCCATGTTCTGCATAAAATACAACTGGAATTTGATATTTAACAGCCACCGTTACCGGAACAGAATTGATGCCCGCGTCCCATGCGACCTTTGGATTTCCACGCTCGATAAAGAACCGCTTCGCCAAATGGCGCAGAACTTTCTGATTGGCTCGGAAAAACAAGTGATCGAAACCGAGTTGGATCATTTCTTCACGATTGTGGTGTCCAATCTCGTTTGGAATCATGGGAGAGTAGGTGACGAGAAGGGGGTTTAAGCCAAACTCAAACTTCAGCTTATGAGCTATCGCGCTGCTGTCTTTCCCACCGCTCCATGGAACCACGCAATCATACTGTGCGTCGCTTCGCGCGCGCATGGGCTCTATAAGCCTGAGAAATTCGTGCTTACGTGATTCCCAATCGGTCTTGTTCTTCTCCTCTGCATTATGACAAGCATTACAGACACCTTCGCCATCGAAAACAACCCGCGGACGACTGTTCGGTGTTAAACAATACTTACAAAACGCAACATCACTTGAATTCATCTTGATCCAAAAATAATAAATCAAACTTACTAATAAACAACCTTATAGACCCAACCAGGGTGACAGTACACCTCACCAGACAGTATAACCAGTCTTCACAAAATATTATTTAAAGAAGCTGCAAATTTCTCGATAAGCTTTTCATATGTGAGTTCAGCCATCACCACGTCGTAAGCGTTCGAAGTAATTATTTCACAGAAGCTATCATCACGAAGTTTTTCCACTACATCTTGCAAATTCGTACCATCTTTTTTCAGGCAAATGTAATGCTCGTCACCCTCAAAATAGCCGCTATAAGTTCCTTCATAAAGTATTTGAACAGTCTTACAAGCCGCTGCTTCGACTTGCCTCCCACTGATAATTCGTATCGGAACCGTCTTAGGCATATCGTCAAAAAACTTTGACTTAATTTCTACCCACGTTGATGATGGGTTAGAAATGATGTGAGCATTGATTTTTTTCCTGATCTCATCGTCTAGTTCGAAATAATCCCCACCAGCCTCGGTTCCTATTTGACCACGACAATCATTGAGAAAAATAGCAAAATTATGGGTATCAAACCGCTTATCAGGATCAAAGGATATATCTATACTGAGTTCATATTTTTGTGCGTTTCGAACAAATAAATCCGCGATCTCCGCTTTCTCGTTATTCCCCAAATATAATGGTGCCTCAAATGCACGATAGCCCACATCAATACTTCGATCTTTTAATGCCTTCTGAGGCTGGAAATTTAACGCATCAAAGCCTGTGTTTGGAATACTATCAACACAGCAGCCAAGCGCACGCCTGTACATCGAAAGCACCCTGGGATCGTTACTTTGCGAAATTAGAAGATCAATCCCAAGATGGCGACAAAATCTCATTTTTTCCGGCATTAGTTTATACTCATTACCAATAAAAAACACTTTGGGAGTCCTGCACAGAGACAGGGAAAGAGAGGATAACCTCCTCAAATTTCGCTGATTTGAAAATACCGAATGTAATAAAACAATTGCATCAAATCTCTCTCGATGAAAATACACAGCAATTGCGGCCTCATCTACCAGCGACTTCCCGGCTAGGTTGATAGGCTTACAATCGAACAATGCGGAGTTAAGAAAAGCCTTGGGCCAGCCATGTTGGTAAGACAAAGTAGCATTGCTTTGTGATTGTTCGAAAACGAGCGCGATTCGCCTTCGCTTCATATTTATTCATTCACCATAATCGTGTACAGAAGCTGTGCGATCATTCTTTTTACTTTACCGCCACAAACGAAACTGATTGCGAAGTTAGATCCTGAATTCCTATGTCTGGCGTATTTTCGTAACATTCGCTAATTATTTTCGGAGATAAATCTGCTGTGAATTTTCTTGGTGACGGTTTTGCAGTCCAAACTGCGAGTCGAAAGCCAGCTAGAGAAATAATTCGCTGTACTCGCCACTGAGGCATATTTCGGTGTAATGCGCTTTTCACCCAATCAATACCAATCTCAGCCTCTTCCGGTCTCAATTCAGCCAAATAACGTAAGTATTCCGTTTCGTTCAAACGCACGTGCGCCCAAGGAGAATCTCCGATACCTAAGGCATGCCCTCCGTCATGCGAAAAATATGGGGCGTAATTGTGTACTATCGCCCCCCCAGGTTTCAGCAGTCGATACATTTCAACGAAAGCCGCCTCTAGATCTTGGATGTGCTCAAGTACACTTACAGAATAAACAATATCAAAGCTCTGTGAAGGGAAAGATGTTCGTCGAGTAATATCGCCTCGCACATAATTAACATTCGACTGGGTAACCTGTTTAATATGTTCATGTAAAGACGTTTCGTTTGCAATATCGCCGTAGTAGTTGTCTATTCCATAAGCTTCGAAACCCAATTGCTCAAACGCTTGAATGGAATGTCCGCCGGATATATAGCCAATCTCCAGAACGGAAGCACGCTTAGGAGCGATGTATACATTAGCTGCAGATAATTTTTTAAACATCGAAGCGTGGTGGCTTCGAAACGAATTGATGGTTCGCTTTATTAAATGATCATCAGGTAAAAACTCAGGCAGTCCATCTTTATCTTCCGAGCCCTCGATAAAAAAAGCTCTGTTTTTTCTGACACAATTTCTGGCGATAAGATTGATTTCAGCAAGACTTGAATTTATGGTTCGTTTTCCAATAGCTTTACTCAAAAACTTCTTCTCAGTAGGATCAATCTTCCCGCGAGAACTCAAGACCGACAAAATATGTAGGCCTCGAAAATATTTCCACCCGGGCTTAACGGTATATCTGTAATCTCTGTAAACGGGAATTTTTCGTCCATCTTCAGCCACGAAAAACGTCTCTTCCACTCCATATTTATTTCTGATGGATTTATCAAAATAATAATCAAAGGATGATCCTACTCGTTTGGCTAGAAAACCCAACGTTAAAGTTATTAAATAATTTCTAATAAATTTTATGAGCATAGTTTAGGCATATTCGTGGGCGGACAGACTACGAGCGAGCACGGAATGCATCCAGGAGATTTGAAAACGCGATTACATAATACATAGATAACAGGATTGCCTGAACGCATCGAGCACAAATCATCCCTGCAGCACCATATTCAATTAATGCAATCCACAAAAGGACTGTTACCGCTGGCGCTCCCACATTTGGGATGTAAGTATATTTTGGTCTCTTGGTCGCCAATAAAGCTAATCCCAAATAACTAAATGATCCCGAGCAACAAATTACTAGCCACAGCCATTTGGCATAAATGCCAGCAACCATATACTCCTCAGAAAAAAGTAAAGGGACAATGAAGGGGATAGTCAAGAAACCTAAAGTCCCTAAAAGAGTGAACCCCAAAGTTAACCAAATAAATTTCTTTTTAAAATACTTCCATAACTCTACCGGTGAATCAGTCGAATAGATCTTTGGGGCAGCGACTTGCCCAACAATACCGAAAACAGCTTTCAACAGGCCCGGTAACACCAAGGAGACGCTATAGACAGCGACAACCTCCAGCGTATGGAAATTCTCTAAAAAAACCACGTCGAGTGCGAGTATGCTCGAGAACATCAAAGCTATACTCGCATGTCGGCCGAATTTCAAAAGACTACTATCGTAATCAGAATTTTGTCTCAACGTCAGCGCTTTATTAAGTAACCAAATGTTAAGCAATGAAATTGATAACATAATCATACTAATAACTAACCATATACTGCTCACGTCAAACAAGGCTAATACAACAACGGCAAAAAATAACAGTCCACCGTTAAGCGATCTACCGCTAGCTAACCATAAAAATCTTGACTTGCCATTAAACCAACCTGGCCACAAGTCAGCAATGTTGTATAGAGGAAATATCAAGGCTGCTAATGCAAGGCCATAGGCTAATTCGATAGAGTCTTCTCGCAAGAAAAAATAATAAGCCGCCACGCACATTATCACTGACGATCCAAACCAGTTCGCCAGGAATTTCTTACGAATTAGAGGACCAAGGTTTCCGTCAGCACCTTTGGATGCCGACATCAAAGCAATCTGGCCTATACCTAGCGAGCAAAACGCTCCAGCAAAACTTATGACTCCTATCACTACCTTGAATTGCCCGTACATTTCTATTGGCATCCATCTTGTCCAGACGATCGTACTACCTAAACCAAGTAAAAGAGTCAAAACATGACCGAACCCGAGTAGCGACCCGTTCTTAATTTCACGACTACCAACAATTTTTTTAAATATACTGGAGTTCAATACGGGTTTTCTAGTTAATTAAAGCAAGAATAGTCGATACTAAAACTGATCGCCAACCAAGGTTATCTGACCATTTAACCGACTGTGTGGATCATAGACCATACATCTCTCGTCCGCAGTAAGAGTACGGCTTTTATGTGTATTTGTAGACTCGATTTGAATAGCAATAAGTTGGCTCCAGTCACAAGCACGATAGAACTCAACTTGAGAACTCCAACAAAGTAAATACCCCAAATTAACGCCTACACGATTAATATACGTCGTTGCCGCACCTAACAGTTGTTTTCCTCGACCCTGTCCGCGGTACTCCTTAGACACACACACTTCAGTAGCACATAGTGCAACCAGACATTCGCCATTCGACAGGATACTGCCTTTTCGCAACCGCAAAAACGCTAGGATTGAACCGTCATTTACCAGAGTAATAAGAACGTCATCTTTGCCGGTATATCTTTCCCACCACTTCAATTGTGACTCCATGGAGTGAGGCCAATATTGCTCTTTTATAGAACACATTACGACAACCTCTTCCGGAGTTACCTGGGAAGGAGATTGAATATTCGATACGATCATTATCGTTTATCCAATGGGTGCTATGTTTAATTCAAAATGGTGGATATTTCTGGAAGGGAAAGCAATAGATTCTGAACTTCGTTTACGGAAAGACGAGAGGCATTCTTGGAATCGAAGGGTGGAGTATTCCCAATCTGAGCGGTCCCTCTTACAAAGTATTTGTCGAAACTTTGACCTGTGTCACAAGGAATACGCCAGTATTCTCCTTGATCATCCGCTCGCGCAACTTCCTCAGCCGTAGCCAATGTCTCATGCATTTTTTCCCCTGCTCGGATACCAATAATCTCGACCGCATTACTCGCGCCAAAAAGGTTTAGACAGGCCTGCGCAAGATCGCCAATCTCACAAGCTGGCGCTTTACGAATAAACATATCTCCATTTCTTCCATTTCTCAAAGCATGAAGTACTAAATCGATGGCATCACTTAGCGGCATCAAGAATCGGGTCATACCCAGATGCGTCGCCGTAAGAGAAACGCCGCGCTGTATTTGATCTACAAATAATGGCACTACCGATCCACGTGAATACAAAACATTACCGTAGCGTACGCCACACATGATGGATGGGTCGCTTGCTTTTTGAGCCTGAGCCCTCGCAATCATAAGTTTTTCCATCATCATTTTGCTACACCCCATAGCATTTACGGGGTAGGCTGCTTTGTCTGTGCTTAGAACCACCAATCGCTCGACACTATGATGCAAGGCTGCATCGATCACATTGTTCGTCCCTATGATATTTGTTTGAACAGCCTCCATTGGAAAGAATTCACATGACGGTACCTGCTTCATCGCAGCAGCATGAAAGACCATGTCTACTCCGCGCATGGCGCGCATGACCCGCCTTTCATCGCGAACATCGCCAATCTCAAATTGGATTTTTGGATTATTAAATGCAAGGCGCATATCGTGCTGTTTTTTCTCATCACGACTGAAAACAACAATACCCGCAACTTCGTTTTCAGATAGCAACCGGTTCAATACAGCCCTCCCAAAAGACCCTGTTCCACCGGTGATCATAATGGTCTTACCAATTAGCTCGGTCATATCCACTCAATTCGCAAGTTCCATAATGGTATCAGGGTCAGCCGAGTCAAATTCCTTCGATGCATAAGCAATGATTACGGCTTCTTTCTCTGTCTCATTGACTACCGCATGAGACGTACCCGGCCCAGCAAAAACCAACCTAGGCGAATCTGAATCGAGCTGCTCATCGAATCGATCGCCATCTTTAGTTTTCATTAAGAGCCTTAACTGACCCGAAACGCAAGTAAACCATTCAGATTTGTGCTGATGAAAGTGATCACCACGGCGAGCTCCTGGAGCGACGGTATAAACATATATCTGTCCGCCCTGCGGAATAGCTTGTGATGAGAACCGTAATGCCTCGTATAAAATGCCTCTGTCGTCACTATGGACCTCTAGATCTTCAATGCCGCAAGCCATATCCCAAGATTTTTTTCTAATCATTTCCTAATCCCTAGACAAACTTGTTGTCTTTAGCTCCCCATACCTGCTCATCGATCACACGTCCCATACCAATGATAATACGTACAATTTTTTTTGACACCTCCTGCTGAAGATATGCTTCGGGAGCGGGGGACCGACTTGTATTTATTCCGTCTTCGATCACTAATTTGACTGTCCTCAGCACGTCCTCCTTATTTAACCCAGTGATGGGGCAGTGGCCGGCCTCTAGAGATTCTTGCTTTTCCGTTGACTTACGAATAGCAATAGCTGGGAAACCCAGGATGGCAGAATCTTCATGTATCGTTCCACTGTCAGAGATCACACAACACGCCTCCATCTGCAAACGAATAAAATCTATTAGGCCGAAAGGCTCATGCCAATTAATCAGAGGATTACTGCGCTCTAGCAACCGCTGTTGCTCTAACCTACGACGGGTACGGGGATGTGTACTGACAATAATCGGAAAGTTATAAGCCTCTGCGAGGCTATTTAGCGTATCTACTAGAGTATCAAGTGCGCCGCCCTTGTCGACGTTCTCCTCTCGATGAATGCTTGCGGTAAAAAAGTTGTGAGGCTTGATTCCGAGTTCAGCCAAGATAGTACTCTCAGAGAACTTTTCTCTCATGGTTTTATACACCTCACAAACTGGACTGCCAACAACCATGACATCACGAGGATGCAGACCTTCACGCAGCAAGTTGCGACGGCTGTGCTCAGTATAAGCCAGATTGACATCGCTAGCATGATCAATAATACGACGATTCAACTCTTCAGGAACATCATTATCAAAGGAACGATCGCCAGCCTCTATATGGAAAATAGGGATTTTCTTTCGTTTAGCACAAATCACTGATAAGCCCGAGTTAGTGTCTCCCAAAATCACTATCGCATCTGGCCTTTCAAGATCCATCACATCACCAGTTTTCTCGATGATCCTAGCAATTTGACCTTGTAGAGTGTCAGACTTCGTCTCTAAGATGTAATCGGGTTGCCGTAAGTCAAGTTCCTCGAAGAAGACGGAGTTTAGGTTTCTGTCATAGTTCTGGCCCGTATGAACGAGCAAATGCTCGCAATGTTTATCGAGCATCTTAATAATCGCAGCCAGACGAATAATTTCAGGCCTCGTGCCAAGTATGGTCATTACCTTCATCGAGCCACCTTTTTTAAAATCTCGATTATACGCGCTTGATCATCCTCTTTGAGCCACCATCCACAGGGAATAGAAAGTTCCCGGTCATCAAACCAGTCGGTATTGGGTAATTCCCGGCTATCAGACGTAAACATTGAGTAGCGATCGTTTCTTACATGAATCTGTGCGGCATCAATACCAGCTTCGTCAAGCGCATCAATAACAGTATTACGGTTCTCCACTAATACCGTGTAACCCCAGTAAGTTTGGTAATCCAGTGGGTCACGGCGAAGAATCTTGATACCTGGCGTATTCTCTAGTAGAGCATCATAGCGGCGCCCGTTTTGATGAAAGCGTTCTAAAATCCATTCAATATGCTTTATTTGCGCTAAACCTAAGGTGCCAGCTATATCATTCATGTTGCCCTTAAACCCCCAATCAGGGATATCCTCATGCCAAACATCTCGCCCCTCACGAGCATCTCGATCTATCCCGAACCACTTAGCTTTTTTTGCAAGTTCGTAATCCATATTGTTACTGCAGAGCAAAGCACCTCCATCACCCGTAGTAATATGTTTTATGGCCTGAAACGAAAAACAAACGAAATCACCAATAGCACCGATACGGTGAGTGCGTCGTTTTGCTCCAAAGGCATGAGCAGCATCTTCGATAACGCGCAACCCATGATCTTTTGCTAGGGCATAAATACTCTCTATCTCAGCCGGCGCACCTTCCTTATGCACGAGATAGATGGCTCTAGTTTGCGACGAAATCAAGGGTTCTATAGTCTCCGCTGTCACCATACCAGTAGACCGATCAACATCAGCCCATACTGGTCGGCCGCCCAACATACGAATTGGCTCATTACCAGCGATACACGTTAAAGGTGTTGAAATCACCTCAGCGCCAGGCCCTACTCCTGACAACTTAAAAGCAATCGTCAGTGCCATCGTACATGAATTTACCGGAACCACTCTTGGGTTACCAATGAATTGGGCTATTCGCTCAGCAAATGCCTCAACTTTTTTCCCCTCCGCAAGAAAGCCACTGTCTAGCGTTTCAGCCATCATCTCAGCTGCCTCGGGAGGCATGAAAACCTTGAATAGAGGAATTCTTCCAATCTTTTCGTCTGATCGTGATCTACGTGATTTCGTCATAAACAAGTATTTAAAACACTAGGCCTTGGTCTATAAAAATTAAAAATTCATTAAACAAGCAATCGGCTGAGAAGGTAGGTGATTGAATGCTATACATCTTTACGTTTGTTGGACAAGAAGGAGCCCTGTAACCAAAAAATTTCGAAAAACCTCTACATTTTACTAATTAGTACTTGACCAACCCAAAGATCGTCTATGTCGGTAAGCTCAAAAACCCGATACGCGTCCTTAGCTGAGCGAACAATCGGTTCACCGTGAAGATTAAACGAGGTGTTCAGAACACCGCCAACACCAGTAATAGCGTTGAACTCCGATATCAGCGCATGGAACTCTGAATTTTGTTCACTATCCACCAGTTGGGGTCGGGCAGTATGATCGACCGGATGAATCCCTGCAGCCAAATCTTTTTGTGCGATGTCATGCGTCTCAAATGCAATCGTCATATAAGGTGCAGACAATTTTTTTGGATTTTTTAAGTACTTGTCGGCGAATTCGACTAGAATCGCAGGCGCAAAAGGCATCCAGAAGTCGCGGTTTTTTATTTTGTCATTTATTGTTCGGATCATCTTATCTGATCTCGGATCTGCGATAATTGATCGATTTCCCAAGGACCTCGCGCCGAACTCCATCCGCCCAGCACATCGGGCTATCACTCGCCCTTGCGCTAACTTTTTAGCAACTGCTGCTGGGTCGACGTCCCTAGTCACAATATAGCGGGTCTCGCCTCTTTTTTGTATGTCATTTAATAGCTCTTGAACTTCATCAGCATCAATATCGGTACCAAGGTAAGCATTATCGAGCGGTCGGATGGAGGACTCTCCTAAAGCTTTTGCACAATGAAAAGCGGCTCCCATACCAAGAGATTCATCACCGGGGCTAGGAGGAACAAAGATTTGATCGATACAATCTAGCTCAGACAACTTTTGGATAGCCTTGATATTCATGACAACACCACCTGCAAGTACGATTCGACGTATGCCGTATTTGGCGACTACATTTTTGACCCATTCACAAATGAGCTCCTCAACATATTTCTGCAACCCGCCAGCAATTCCGTCAAAACGCAGCCCCTCAAGTTTTTCTCTGAAGTGGTGATAAAGATCCTTTGGTCTATCGCGAAACTTAAAATCAAGCCCATCAACGTACATCGTTTCGCGAAAAACCTCATAAGCCTTAGAATATATCTGCGGCTTCGCGTAAGGTGCCAAACCCATTACCTTATACTCATGTTCATCAGGCTTCATACCAAGTAAAAGAGTGATATACCTGTAAATTCTCGCGACCTGGAAGTCACGGTGAGAAATAGTTTTAATTCTTTCCAGTTTCCCATCATCGCCAATTGAGATTGAGGCACTGTTACCGTCGCCAAATGCGTCAAGAGTCAAGACGAGCGTTTGGCCATCACGAAATGGACTCGCGTAATAAGCGTATGCTGCATGCGCGGTGTGGTGGTCCACAAATTGGAATCGATCGCCCGGGACCCCAATATGTTCCTCTATCGTAGTTACTATATGTTCACGTATTTTTCGCTGATCTTCATCCGTATAAAAGTGCTCGCCAGAAAGGTTCTCAGCTAATGCCCTCCAAGTACCTGGATATTGCTCAAAATCGAGTCGCTCTGCATACAAATCTTGCCATGCGATCTCTTGGCCATCACACAGAACTGGTTTCCAGTAACTATGTTGTTCGTTCATTCGGTCTTCTATATTAAAACCTGAGTAGTAGCGGCCTAACCGATGCCATAGATCATGCTCAGTTGACCCAATGGCAACGCAATCTATTTCGTTACCTGACTTTATCCCAGCGCGCAAGCAACAGTACTCAATTGCTTCCTTTGGATAAGATTCATCATTTTTTTTTCTAGAAAAGCGCTCTTGAGACAAACAGGAGTCAAGAACACCGTCAATGTAGATTGACGCGGTTGCCATGTAACCGAGGTTTAGCCCCAATATTTTCATCTATTATCCCTGCTGTTATTCTTCGATATCGGAACGACAACCGACGTAGCACGAAAGTGCGTTAATTCGAACCTACCTTTGTTAAAAACGCCGATCATGAATCGCGCTTTCTACACCGTATTTTTTCATTAAAAATAGAAATATACTGAATCGAATTCGCCATTTTTTAATGTAAAAAGAATATATATTTAAAATGCCGAGTATGTTACATGACACTGGTTGCTCCAACAACTAGGACTATTTGTCGGTAGAAGCATATGAAATTTTAAAGATTATTTAAATCAGCTAAATCCAGCAGAACTGTGATGAAATTGGTCTTCTAACTTTTTGTAAGTTGCGTTTGAAATTTCCATGTGCTAGCACACATATTTATCAAATCACGGCTTGCTTTCCACTTCAGCTCACGCTGCGCTATTATCGTACTAGAGTAAAATTCAGCTATATCGCCAGCACGTCTGGGTACAACTCGAAACGGAATACTCTTACCAGATGCCACCTCAAACGCATCGATAATTTCAAGAACACTATACCCTTGGCCAGTACCAAGATTAATCGATTGCCAACTTGGATGTTTACGCAGATAAGTGAGCGCAGCAGCATGACCATCGGCTATATCCATGACGTGAACATAGTCGCGAACACCTGTTCCGTCCCGGGTAGGATAATCGTTACCGAACACATTTAACACTTCTCGCAATCCAGAAGCTACTTGCGCAATATAAGGCATGAGATTACTAGGAATACCCTTCGGATTCTCCCCAATCAATCCGCTATCATGAGCCCCAACGGGATTGAAATAACGCAAACAGGCAATACACCACTCTGAGTCTGACGCAGCCACATCTGCAAGCATTTCCTCGATATGAAGTTTGCTACGCCCATATGGGCTAATCGGATTAGTGGGGTGCTGTTCGTCAAACGGCAGATATAGCGGATCACCATAAACCGTAGCACTACTGCTAAATACAAGCGATTTAACCTGCGCTAACCGCATAGCGCATAGCAAGCTAATCGTACTCTGTACATTATTATCGTAATACTCTATTGGTTCTTTCACTGATTCAGCAACCGACTTGGAGCCTGCAAAGTGAATAACGGAATCAATCTTGAACGAGGTCAGCACATGTTTAAGTGTCTCAGTGTTACGAACATCGCCTTTCACAAAATTAATTTTTTGCCCACAGATTTTCTCAATATTTTTAGCAACGATCTCAGTGCTATTCGATAAATTGTCATATAAGGTAATTTGATTTCCTAAATGCGACAACACAACGGCCGTGTGGCTACCGATGTATCCCAAACCACCTGTCAAAAGGACATTCATAGTCTCTAATTTTTATAATAATCCAAATACCAAGATACAAAATTTTTAACGCCCGTATCAATCGAAGTAGTTGGCCTATATCCGAAATCATTTGTTAGCGCACTAACATCTGCATGAGTGTCAGGCACATCACCTGGCTGCAATGGTAAAAGCTCATATCGCGCTTCCATCCCCAAAGAATCTTCAATCGCTTGGATGTACCGTAATAACTCCACTGGCTTACTATTGCCAATATTGTGAACACACCAAGGAGCGCTACTTGACCCCGGGTCTGGGGAGGCTCCGGACCATGTAGAGCTCGACGACGCGGGCCTATCAATCACCCTCACAACCCCCTCAACTATATCGTCGATGTAAGTAAAATCTCGTTTGTGTTTCCCATAATTGAACACTTGTATTGTTTTGCCCTCAAGAATGGCTTTGGTAAATTTAAATAAGGCCATGTCCGGGCGACCCCAAGGGCCATAAACAGTGAAGAAACGTAGTCCGGTGGTGGGTAAACTGTATAGATGACTGTAAGCATGAGCCATTAATTCATTACTCTTTTTACTAGCAGCATACAATGACAATGGGTGGTTTACGCTTTGATTGATAGAAAAAGGCATCTGAGTATTAGCGCCATAAACGCTTGAACTGCTCGCGTAAACTAAGTGGCCGACGCCATTGTGTCTACACCCTTCTAAAACATTTATGAAGCCAACAATGTTACTTTCAATATATGCATGTGGATTTTCTATTGAATAGCGAACACCAGCTTGGGCTGCGAGGTTAACGACACAATCAGGCCTATATTCTTTAAAGGCTCTTGTGACTTCATCTCGGTCTGCTATGTCCATACGCATATGGTCGTAATGCGTGTGCGAGAGATTTCTTGCTAATCTAGCTTCCTTGAGATCGGGATCATAATAATTATTATGATTATCCATTCCCAATACGACGTCTCCACGCTTCAAGAGAGACGATACTAGTTGGGCGCCAATAAAGCCGGAAGCTCCGGTCACCAAAATTCTTTTCAAGAATCACCCCCAAACAAATCTCGGCTATATACTTTGCTTGATACGTCATGAAGGTCTTCAGAAAGTCTATTTGCTACGATTATGTCAGCCTTAACTTTGAACAAATCCAGATTATCAACCACTTTTGAATTATAAAAATATTCTGCACTTATCAGTGGCTCATAAACAATTACTTCAATGCCTTTCGCCTTCAAGCGCTTCATTATGCCTTGTACACTGGACGATCGAAAATTACCCGAACCAGCTTTCATGATTAGTCGATAGATACCAACCACTTTAGGGGTTTTCGCGATTATGTCATCAGAAATAAAATCTTTGCGTGTCGAATTAGATTCAACAATAGCCTTTATCAAAACCTGAGGTACGTCACGATAATTAGCAAGCAATTGCTTGCTGTCTTTTGGCAAGCAATATCCCCCATATCCAAAACTAGGATTATTGTATTTGCCCCCTATCCTAGGATCTAGGCAAACGCCCTCCACTATATCTCTCGGATCCAGACCATGGGTCGCAGCGTAAGTATCAAGTTCATTGAAGTAAGCCACTCGCATTGCAAGGTATGTATTAGCAAATAACTTAATGGCCTCAGCCTCCGTTGATTCTGTGAGCAGTATTGGAATATCTTTTATTAACGCATTTTTCTTAAGCAATTCAGCGAATGCAAGCCCACGTGCTGAGCGTTCTCCCACCACGATTCTCGATGGATAGAAATTATCTTGTAAAGCCTTATCTTCTCGCAAAAACTCTGGAGAAAATAATATATTTTGAGTGCCTAGTTTCTTCTTTATTGCTTCCGTGTATCCAACAGGCACTGTGGACTTAATCACAATAGTAGCGTTCTCATTTAAACGCAAAGCATCTAAAATCGCACCATCTACCGAACTAGTGTCAAAATAATTTGTTTTTTCATCGTAGTCAGTAGGAGTGGCGATAATGACATAGTCAGCATTCAAGTAGGCAGTTTGCTTATCCGTTGTCGCTTGAAGTCTCAAAGCAGTTAGTCGAAGATGATCCTGCAATTCCGATTCAGCATTCGGCAGTTTCTTGGCGTTGAGCAAATCAACTTTCACCCGATCCACATCCAGACACATCACGTCTTCACTCTTGGCTAACAGTATTCCATTAGAGAGGCCCACGTAACCGGCTCCAACAATAGTGATTTTCAACTCGATTACCTCTTAAAAATAGAGACTTGAGATAACTCAATCAGAAGTGCGGATGATAACAGGAGATAATTAAAGATCAACCAGGGATGACAACTCTATTTAGACCCTCGGCTGTACTTTCAGCCACATTAAACAAAATGATCCACTGAATGCCTCCACAAGACGTATGTTTTTAAATATTTCAAAAATTAGTTTTGCGAGGAAATATAAGAGCCACCCTAATGTATTTGAACAAGGTACGCTACCGCCATTAAGCAAAATGGCTTAAAAGATAATAAAACTCGATACTCATGACGGAAGCTGTATCCACAACCAAACAACTTAAATTCAAGTTTATACCATCAATTAAAATCTTGCGCGAATCACTTTCGGAAGACTAGCTTAGTAATGGTGGCCAAGGGCGGAATCGAACCACCGACACAAGGATTTTCAGTCCTCTGCTCTACCAACTGAGCTACTTGGCCAAATTAGCTATTCACATCAACTTCATGATGCGAACTTAAATTTTCGCTGAGGAGTCTACATCAAAAATCATTGGCCGGAAATAGCCCCCACCCATAAAATGGGATTACATCACAGAACCAGCGGGCTTATTTTCAACATACCAACATAAATATGCAAAGAAAATAGCCAAACAAACCCCATAAAAGGAGGTGGTCATTTTCAAATTAAACACTTGGATAGTGAGAGAGGATGCGACAATAGGAACAATCATACCGAGACCAACCGCCAAAGGACTTCCAACAGCAAAAGTCAGGTTCCTATATTTCCAAAGAAGTAGATAGAGTGGATAGAAAAACAGACTACAAAGTGTTAACACGCCGAACATGAGACCCTGACGAACCGGTTGCGCTAACAGCTCAGAATGAGAGCCAGCCAAAACCTTAATATCGTATATTTCTCTGTTCAACAACGGAACCATTAGCGATAACTCCTCATAAGGAGGCAATGACGACCGATCTCCAAAGCCAAAGAATGGGTTGCTCTTTATTAAATGAATATCTATCAGCCCCAAAATAATTCTCTGGCCACTTGAAGTCCGCTGAACACCACTGTCATCTTGAAATAAAAATGCCACTACTCCCCGAACAGATTCATTAACTCTGTCATGCACAATATCCGAAATAAAATAAACGAGTGTGAGTACTATTATCAGTCCTATTAGCCCAATCACTTGGGTTTTAAAAGAGTGTCGAAAACAATACATCACATAGACAGTTAGCAAACAAGCGAGTGCGACGAATGAACTCCTTGACCAAGACTCAACCGCGATATATGCGGCAATAATAGTCAGGACAACCTTAAAGAATACGTCAATACGTCCTGGAAATACTTTTCTACCCCAAAAGAGAGTCAGCCCAAGCAAACCGATTGTAAAACATGGAAGCGTAATTGGATCTACGAAGTAAGTTGCGGCTCGCCAACCCCAATAATCATTAGGAAAAATAACTAGCGACAGAAGCACACCGATCACACCAAAAGCTGCACCATAACTCAGGCACTGAATCAGTTTCATCGAATCAAATCTGGATAAATATACAAAAACACCTGCCGCCAGAATCATCCTTGAAGGGCCATCTAAACTAGAACCAATGATCTGTCCCCTACCAATCTGGGCAAATAATTCAGAAAAAAATGGCAAGACCAAACATACAAGCAACACCCAAAACTGCTTACTTCGGTTACTAAAGTAATAAGTCCAATTTCTAATAATTGGCCAACAACAGATGAGAAAAAGTAAAAAAAGACTAGTTGTCACCCAACTTTTGACTGTCAAAAAAAAGACGGGCATAAAGAAAACTATGCTCGAAATCAATTCTGCCCGCCCATAAGAATGGCTATTGAAATTTCGCCAAAAATTATTCACAAACTCATCGCCCAAAAAAATAACGGATATTGATAGGATAGTTTCTAGACTATCAATATCCGTTGTAAATACTACACCTAGTGTCCTGTCGCCGACCCTGAACCACGAGGGACACGGATATCCTCAACCAAAGCTTGGATGTGTGCTGGCGGCGCTGTGGTAAATTTAGAAACGATCCAGGCAGAACCAAAATTAAGTAACGCCCCCACAGCACCGAAAGCCTCTGGCTGGATACCAAATAGCCAATTATCAGGCGTATTTGCTAAATTATTCGTCCCGGGAATGAAAAACCAGCCTTTGAAGACGAATATATAAGTCAACGTACTTAAGAGACCAATTACCATTCCAACAATAGCGCCTTGGCTATTCATCCGTTTATTAAAAATACCCATCATTAAAGCAGGAAATATCGATGCTGCTGCCAAACCAAACGCGAGGGCTACCACTTGAGCTGCAAAACCTGGCGGATTTAGCCCTAAATAGCCTGCTACCGCGATTGCAACAGCCATAGAAATTCTGGCCGCCATCAACTCAGTCTTTTCAGAAATATTAGGCGCAAACACTCCCTTCATGAGATCGTGGGAAACCGCAGAAGAAATTGCCAAAAGCAATCCGGCCGCGGTGGACAACGCCGCCGCAAGACCGCCAGCAACCACTAAGGCTACAACCCAATTGGGCAAGTTAGCGATTTCAGGGTTTGCAAGCACCATAATATCTCGATCAACTTTTACCAATTCATTTCCATTCCAACCATATTCCTTCGCCGTTTCGGCAAAGTCGGTATTTTTGTCGTTGTAGTATTGAATTCGGCCATCACCATTTTTATCTTCAAACTGAAGCAGACCTGTGGTCTCCCACTTCTTAAACCATTCAGGACGCTCCTCGTACACCAAATTACTTTCTGGCTGACCAGTTTCACCAGGTTGAATCGTGTTGATTAGATTAAAAAATGACATCGCACCGACCGCTGGAGCTGTCGTATATAGAATTGCGATGAACACTAAAGCCCAACCGGCAGAAGAACGTGCATCCTTGACCTTAGGTACTGTGAAGAAACGAACAATTACATGTGGTAACCCCGCCGTTCCGATCATTAGTGATAACGTCAACGCGATCATATTGAGCGATGTTCCCTGTTGCAATGTGTATTCTGCAAATCCGATTTCAACCAATACTTGATCAAGCTTTGCAAGCAAAGGCGTTCCGTCCGCAACCGAACTTCCGAGCCCTAATTGTGGTAATGGATTATCCGTAATCTGCAAAGAAATAAAGACTGCTGGGACGGTATAAGCGAAAATCAGCACGACATACTGAGCAATTTGCGTATACGTAATTCCCTTCATGCCACCAAGGACTGCATAAAAGAAAACGATTAACATGCCCACCAGGAGCCCGGTATCGTAACCCACATCCAAGAACCTCGAAAACGCGACACCAACCCCCTTCATCTGCCCAATAACGTAGGTTATTGACGCGACGATCAAACAAATCACAGCGATGATTCGAGCTGTTCTCGAATAAAATCGATCCCCAATAAACTCTGGGACCGTAAATTTTCCAAACTTTCTTAGGTACGGGGCTAAGAGCAACGCCAGTAATACATAGCCCCCCGTCCATCCCATTAGATAAGCTGAGGCGTCATATCCGTTGAACGCTATAAGACCGGCTAATGATATAAATGAAGCGGCGGACATCCAATCGGCCGCTGTCGCCATACCATTTAGTACAGGATTAACGCCCTTTCCCGCCACATAAAATTCGCTGGTACTACCCGCCCGGGCTGCTACGGCAATCCCGATATAAAGAGCGAAAGTAAGGCCAACAATGATATACGTAATCGTTGTAAGATCCATGTCAGCGCCCCTTACTGTTCGTCCACATCAAATTCACGATCTAAGCGATTCATGCGTTTGACATAGTAAAAAATTAAAATGAGAAAGACGTAAATTGAACCTTGTTGTGCAAACCAAAATCCTAATTGGTAACCACCAAGTGAAATAGCGTTAAGTTGGTCCACAAGAATAATTCCAAACAAATAAGAACAGACAAACCACACGACCAGGCATTTCAATAAAATGCTTACGTTTGCTCGCCAATAGTCTTGAGCGTTTTTCATACCCCCCCCCAATATTTGTAAAAACGTTATCTCAGTATCTTAATTACTTTTATATTTATGTATCGATGATAACACCCTAAATCCAATACGTTCGACTTTATAATCAGGCAAAAAAAAACGCCAGACAAAACATCTGGCGTTTTTATCAAAGCGATATGTGGCAAATTGCTTACATCATGCCGCCCATACCGCCCATACCACCCATACCACCCATATCTGGCATACCACCGCCAGCTGGGCCCTCTTCCTTAGCCGTTTCAGCGACCATAGCATCCGTAGTAAGGATCAGTGCAGCAACAGACGCAGCATTTTGCAGCGCCGATCGAGTCACTTTAGTTGGATCAAGTACACCCATCTCGACTAGGTCACCGTATTCACCCGTGGCAGCGTTGTAACCGGTATTGGTTTTTGATTCAACAACCTTGTTAAGCACAACAGAAGCCTCGTCACCAGCGTTTTGCGCGATGGTTCTGAGTGGCTCTTCCAAAGCCCGAGCAACAATGCGAATACCAGCATCTTGGTCGGAATTGTCCCCGGTTAGCTTATCAATCGCAGACCGCGCTCGAACGAGTGCGGTACCACCACCAGCCACGATACCCTCCTCAACTGCAGCTCGAGTAGCGTGAAGCGCATCTTCAACCCGAGCTTTTTTCTCTTTCATTTCAACTTCAGTAGCTGCACCAACCTTGACTAGCGCGACACCGCCAGCAAGCTTAGCAACACGCTCTTGAAGCTTTTCACGATCATAGTCACTGGTGGATTCTTCAATCTGACTCCGAATGGCTTTAACTCGCCCTTCAATGTCACCCTGTTGGCCCGCCCCGTCAATGATCGTAGTCTCTTCTTTGCCGATTTCGATTTTCTTAGCCTCACCCAAATCGTCTAAGGTTGCTTTCTCTAAATTTAACCCGACCTCTTCAGCAATAACTGCGCCACCGGTAAGAATTGCAATATCTTCAAGCATCGCCTTACGACGATCACCAAACCCAGGCGCCTTAACCGCTGCGACTTTTAGAATTCCACGAATATTATTAACAACAAGAGTTGCTAGCGCCTCGCCCTCAACATCTTCAGCGATGATGAGTAATGGCCGCCCAGACTTGGATACAAGTTCAAGCACTGGAAGTAGATCACGAATGTTTGATACTTTCTTATCGTGAAGCAAAATGTATGGGTTTTCTAAGTTCACCATTTGTTTGTCTGCATTATTCACGAAGTAAGGAGAGAGATACCCTCTATCGAATTGCATACCCTCTACGACTTCAAGCTCACTTTGTAAACCAGAACCGTCTTCAACAGTGATAACGCCCTCTTTACCGACCTTATCCATTGCATCAGCGATAATCTGACCAATTTCTGGGTCTGAGTTAGCTGAGATGGAGCCAACCTGTGCAATTTCTTTACTGGTTGTGCACGGCTTTGAGATTGTCTGAAGCTCTGCCACAACCGCGGTTACCGCTTTATCAATGCCTCGCTTAAGGTCCATTGGGTTCATTCCTGCCGCCACAAATTTCATGCCCTCTTGAACGATTGACTGCGCAAGAACGGTAGCTGTAGTGGTTCCATCACCCGCGACGTCTGACGTCTTCGATGCAACTTCCTTGACCATTTGCGCACCCATATTTTCGAACTTGTCTTTAAGCTCAATTTCTTTCGCAACAGAAACACCATCCTTTGTGATGGTAGGTGCGCCAAAAGAACGCTCAAGTACGACGTTACGGCCTTTGGGGCCTAGGGTTACCTTAACTGCGTCCGCTAACACGTTCACTCCAGCAACAATTTTTGCTCGTGCGGCGTCGCGAAATTTTACTTCTTTAGCTGCCATGATTTAGCTCCTTAAAACTTTAATTATTCGATGTATTTAGGACGAAGTCTTACTCAAGCACGCCCATAATGTCTTCCTCGCGCATCACGAGAAGCTCTTCACCATCGACTTTGACCGTTTGACCTGAGTACTTACCGAATATAACTTTGTCGCCAGGTTTTACATCCAGCGCCTTATTTTTTCCATCATCGAGAACTTTGCCGGTTCCAATAGCAACGACCTCACCGGTATCTGGTTTTTCGGCGGCGGAATCAGGAATAACAATGCCTGACGCAGTTGTACGCTCTTCTTCGAGTCGCTTGACGATCACTCGATCGTGCAGGGGACGGATTTTCATATGTGATGTCTCCTAAAACTTTGTTTACAGTTAAAATGGTTCTAGTCGCTTAGTTAAGCAACTAGAAAAAACCTTCAATCGAGCGGCATTACTAGCACTCGACATCAATGAGTGCTAATGATATGGGATCAAACCGTAGCTTTTCAAGTGTTAAGCTTGAATTAGTGGCTAAATATTTTATAATAATAGCCATCATAGTAAGTGCTTACTATATTTAAATACTTATTGTTATATGTGATTTTTATATTTATGAATGATTTTTACACAGTTGAGAATATTTACTGATCATGGTGCGATTTATATTCATATTATCACTACTGGTTCCCCATACATCTCTGGGAGACAAACTCAATTTGCCCGAAACGTTGCAATCCCGCCTAGAACATTTAGTCAAAAATTACCCAACAGGCTTTGCTGTTCGAATCGACGATATCACCAAAGGTGAGACAATTTTCACAGGAAACCAACACACACCGCTTAATCCCGCCTCCGTGATGAAGCTGGTCACCACAAAAGCCGCTATCGACCTGCTTGGCTTAGGGTTTCGGTGGAAAACTGACATACTAATAAACGGAACCAGAGAAAATAGAATACTAAACGGTGATCTTTATTTCCGCGGTAGCGGGGACCCGACAATTGATCTGAACAGATTTAATTCGCTTTTGAAGAAAATTTACGATAGCGGAATTCGGTCTATCGACGGGAATGTTTACGTTGACCGATCGAGCTTCCCATCTGAAGCTCATGATCCTGCACAATTTGACGAAGAACCATTACGACCCTATAACGCAGGATCCGACGCTCTGCCAATTAACGCGAACGTCTTCGATATTCACTTTATCCCCAACTACGAAAATAAGACTATTGACTTAATCAGCTCGCCCCTAAATGCCCCCATCTCTAACCAACTTAAGTTAGTGAATAGGCCCTGCGCTAGCTGGCCAAAAAATCCCGCAATCGAGAATCAAATCATTTATTTTCGAGGCTCTTATCCCGCGGCATGCGGGATTAAGCAACGCCAATATAGTTTCTTATCTCCTTCGTCATATTTTGAGAATGCGTTCTTGTCTGAGTGGATTTCTCTGGGAGGAACGCTAAGGGGACAGATTCTGGATGGCCAAACACCAGAATCCGCGGTACCACTTTTATCATCAACCTCTGAGCCCATTGCGTCAGCACTGCGCCTAACAAATAAATGGAGTAGTAACATCGCTGCTCGAAATATTTTTTTAACGTTATCCGCGCAACAGAGCCCAGCAGCCGATTTAACGCAATCAAGATTGATCCTAGAGAATTGGGCAAAAGCCCGGGAACTAGATGCCAGAGGACTGTTCATCGATAACGGATCAGGGCTATCTCGCAACGGCCGAACTACTGTCTCACTAATATCCGAAATCTTAAAAATGGCATGGACCGACCCATCCATGCCTGAATTTGTCTCGTCTTTATCCATCCCCGGTGTCGACGGCACACTCGGTACTAGATTTCGCCTTAGTCCCGCAAACGCGAAAGCTCACCTTAAAACCGGTTACCTTGAAGGCGTGAGGTCTATAGCTGGATACCTGCATTTACCTCAAGGTCGCACACTTTCAGTTGTTATTATTATGAATCATGAATCACTCACTAAAACCTCAAAAACTATGGAGAATCTCATTCAACAACTTTATGGGACAAAATAGGAGAGCATTACCCCTCTTCTCAGAGCTAAGTTGGAGCCGCTATGCGATAATCGGGCGAATAAACCAATTGAATATATCTCTATGAATAACATTGATGTGGTCATTCTTGCTGCGGGCAAAGGCACTCGGATGAAATCAATACAACCTAAAGTGATGCATCAACTCGCTGGAAAGCCGCTTTTGGAACATGTCATTGATACTGCAAAAACTCTCAACCCGAAGAAAATTATTGTTGTTGTAGGCCATGCGGAGGCGGCTATCCGCGAATGTTACACGCAGGCCCCCTTAGCGTTTGTATCTCAAAAAAAACAGCTAGGCACAGGCCATGCTGTTGCTCAAGCCAGCGGGCACCTAACCTCATCTAGAACGCTCATATTGTTGGGGGATGTTCCTTGCATTCAACCTGGCTCGATCAAAAAGCTTGCGGCATCTTCCGCAGATGTTTCTGTATTGACAGAAACAGTCGAAGACCCAACTGGCTATGGCCGCATTATTCGGGATGATGATGGAACACCCCGCATGATTATTGAAGAGAAGGATGCCAATCAAAAACAAAAATTAACTCGAGAAATTAATACAGGTATTTTTTGCGTTAACACAACTTTACTTAAACAGTTTCTAAATAATTTAACAAATAACAACACTAACAAAGAATACTATCTCACTGATATTGTTGAGTACGCATCAAATGAACACCGATCAGTAAAAACGGTAGCACCTTCATTAAGATTCGAAGCTAAAGGCGTGAATAGTAAAAAACAGCTAGCCGAATTAGAGAGGGACTATCAATTAGAATATGCTTATCGCCTCATGGAGGCCGGCACAACAATTTCAGACCCAAAGCGTATTGATGTACGCGGGACGCTTACCTGCGGAGCTGATGTTTCAATAGACGTCGGATGCATATTTGAGGGTGACGTAACGCTCGGGAAAAATATCACTATTGAATCTCACGTGATAATTCGAAACTCAATCATTAAGGATAATTCTACGATAAGGGCGTTCTCTCATATCGATGGTGCGGCAATAGGAAGCCTCAATGAGATTGGGCCTTATGCAAGAATTCGACCCGGAACGGAATCACAAACACGCGCCAAAATAGGTAACTTTGTTGAGATTAAAGCTTCGACGCTCGACGTTGACGCAAAAGCAAATCACCTCTCGTATATTGGTGACGCCAAGATCGGCGCTTCGGTCAATGTGGGAGCCGGGACTATTACATGTAATTACGATGGTGCAAATAAGCATCAAACAATAATAGAAGACAACGTATTCATAGGCTCAGATACTCAACTTGTTGCGCCAGTTACTGTTGGGGCTGGAAGCACTATCGCAGCCGGAAGCACAGTCACCAAAGACGTACCACCTGGTGGTCTTGCGTTGTCTCGCACCAAACAAACGTTTATCGCTGATTGGAAGCGACCAACAAAAACAACAAAGTAAAAACTTTTAGGTAAATATCAGAATGTGTGGAATTGTCGCCGCCGTTTCAAATAAAAATATCGTTCCCTTTTTAATTGATGGTCTACTGAGACTTGAATATCGCGGTTACGATTCAGCCGGACTCGCGGTAATCAATGAAAAATTAAATCGAGTCCGAAATAGCGGCCGCGTCAGTGAACTGTCTGAAAAAGTAAGTTCGCTCAACATGAGGTCGCACCTGGGCATAGCGCATACACGCTGGGCGACCCATGGTGCAGCCCTTGAGCGTAATGCACACCCTCACATCAGTCGAGATGGTCTCGCACTTGTTCATAATGGCATTATTGAAAACCATGAATTGCTCAGGCGAGAACTTATCAATCAAGGGTATGAATTCACGTCGGACACAGATAGTGAGGTCATTGCGCACCTTATACATAAACACTTTGAAAACACGCCCGATCTACTTACCGCAGTACGCTATACAGTTTCCGAATTAGTGGGTGCATTTGCCCTGGCGGTGATTAGCGAGCAATCTAAAAATAGAATTATCCTCGCGCGACGTGGCGCTCCCTTATTAATAGGCTTGGGGAATGATGAAGTCTATTGCGCGAGTGATTCCTCAGCGCTCCTAAAGCGCACTAAACGCATGATTTTCATGGAAGATGGCGATCTAGCAGAAGTCACAGTCGATGGTCCAACATTTTTTGATGCTAATGGAACAACCGTAGAAAGAGATATCTATGAAAGCGAACTATCATCGGACCAAGTCGAGTTAGGTCAATTTGACCATTACATGCAAAAGGAAATTTTTGAACAACCTGGAGCACTAGCCGCGACACTAGAAATGGTAACGGGCTCTAACGCAATCACTCCTGAACTTTTTGGCACAGAGGCGCCCTCAATCTTAAAAACTATAGACTCTATAACCATTATTGCTTGCGGTACGAGCTACCACTCAGGACTGACAGCAAAATATTGGCTCGAAGAGCTTGCGCAATTACCGGTCTTCGTAGAAATTGCGTCTGAATATCGCTACCGCAAACCGATTGTAAACCCCAATACCCTCATCGTCGTTATCTCACAATCAGGTGAGACCGCAGATACGATTGCAGCATTAGAATATGCAAAGCGTCTTGGCCAAGAAAAAACGCTCAGTATCTGTAACGTGCCAGAGTCCTCTATCATTCGAGGGACGAAACTGAAGTTCTTAACACGAGCGGGCCCAGAAATTGGAGTCGCATCAACCAAAGCATTCACTACCCAACTGGGATCCCTTTACTTACTCACTCTAGTAATTGCAAAACTTAAAGGGAAACTCAACGAAGATCTAGAAAACTCACTACTGACAGGGCTGAGACATTTACCTGCAGCCCTCAATCTAGTATTGAATATGGAACCAAAAATTATTCATTGGGCAAAGAGTATCGCTAAGAAACATAACGCATTATTTTTGGGTCGAGGTATTCACTACCCCATTGCACTTGAAGGCGCGTTAAAATTAAAAGAAATTTCTTATATCCACGCTGAGGGTTATCCTGCCGGTGAATTAAAACACGGGCCTTTAGCACTCGTTGACGGCGACACTCCTGTAGTCGCAGTAGCGCCAAATGACCTACTACTTGAGAAATTAAAGTCAAATTTATCGGAAGTTCGTGCACGTGGAGGTGAACTATATGTCTTCGCGGATGCTGATTCGAACCTCGATGAAACAGAGGGGTTACACATAATGAAAATGACCGAACACCTCGGCCACCTTAGTCCTATCCTGCATTCCATCCCTTTGCAACTACTCGCATACCATGTCGCTTTAGTTAAAGGGACGGATGTGGATAAACCTCGAAATTTAGCTAAGTCTGTGACAGTTGAATAGTATGAATTTTCAAATATTTTAAAATTTCATTTTTTCAAACGAAATAAAGTGCCATTGATATGTTTATTGTAATTGTTACTTTTAAAATATCTTCCGACATAACCGAATCGATTCTAAAAGAAAAGTTCATGGAATCAACGGGCCTATACCAAGACACTCCCGGGCTAATTCGTAAAAACTACCTCTCTGACATAAAAAGCAATACAGCAGGCGGTGTTTACTGTTTTGATACGTTAGAGAACGCACAAAATTGGTTTGATAGCGAACGAATTGAGTGGCTCACCCAAAGATATTCAAAGCCAGAAATTAGCTTCTACAACAATCCGATTGTCATCGACAATATTTCTAAAGAGATTCTTTCTTAAAATCATATATCAGACGAACCATCATCAAGATGAAAAAAATATTATCGACGGCGTACTTCTTAATTCTCATATCGCCAGGGATCGCGTATGGGGAATGGACAAAAATAAACGAGGGGGAAGTTTTCTACACCTACACAGATGTTCAGTCCCTAAATGCTCAACCTGAGGGTATATACGCTTGGGCGCTCTACAATTTCATCGAGCAGCAACCCGAAGGATACCGCTCAGCGAAGGTACTTTTTCAAATCAGTTGCGAAGAAAGGCAATATAAAATGCTCTCGGTTAACACTTTTTCCGAGTCGATGGGTGAAGG
>CAJWTO010000004.1 GCA_913047675.1 uncultured Pseudomonadota bacterium
GCACGCTGATATCAAAAGACTATTGTTACTCCAAAAAGTCGCCGCGGAGGGATCTCTAGCTTTAGTTCTCTATTGCTCTCGTATTCTTGATTCTATGACCATATGTGAGGACAAATTAGAGCGAGGACGGTTGGAATTGTTATTGGATATTTTAACTCCGATTGCTAAGTCTTGGCCATCAGAGTTTTGCTTGGAGGCGAATAAACACGCTATTCAAATTCTAGGAGGCTATGGATACACTAGAGATTTTCCTCTGGAACGATTTTATCGTGATAACCGACTGAATCCAATTCACGAGGGTACGCATGGGATACAGGGACTAGATCTTTTAGCAAGAAAAGTTTCAATGCGTCAGGGCGCTGCTATGAATATATTGTTGTCTGAGTACGAAGAGGTCATTGCGCAAGGTCGTCAGCACAACGAATTGAGCGAATCGACACAGGCTTTTGAGAAGGCAGTTGGGGAACTTAAAGATACGACGAGTGTATTGGTTGAAGAAATGCAAACTGGGCAGATTGCAGAATCTACCGCCAATGCAGGCGTTTATTTAGATGCGTTTGGTCATCTAGTGATTGGCTGGATCTGGTTAAAGCAGGCGCTAGTCGCATTGGAATCTTCGTCTAGTGCGGTAGGGGGGGATACAGACTTTTATGAAGGTAAAATCAATGCGTGTAATTTTTTCTTCCGGTACGAAATACCTAAAGCTGTAATGCAGTTGCAATTGTTGAAGCAAGTCGATACTACCTGCTTAGACACCAAAAATAGTTGGTTTTAAAAACTCAGCTTTCAAAATAAAGAGGTTTAAAAATGAGTCAAACACCGTCAATTGGTACGTATGAAGAAGCACTTGCTGATTTTAATTGGGAGCCTCCTGAGAAATATAATTTTGCGAGGGACGTGATTGATCGTTGGGCGGCATCCGATGCTAACAAACTAGCAATCAAATGGGTGGACGATGAAGCAAATGAAAAAGACATTACGTTTTTAGAACTCAGTTCTCGGTCGCGAAAGCTTTGCAATGCCTTAGCCGATACGGGTGTTAAAAGGGGTGATACTGTCGTACTGATGCTTGGTCGCAATGTCGAATGGTGGGAAATACTGACAGCTTGTATTCGCATGGGTGTGATCTGCTCGCCTGGGACGACTCAACTATCCCCAAAGGATATTTCGTATCGGATGAATGCGGCAGAGGCAGTTTGCTTCATAACTGATAACGAGAATGCACCTAAGCTTGAAGAAGTTGCTTCGGATTGTTTAACGATGAAAGCATCTATTTTAGTGGGCGGCGAAAGGGAGGGGTGGCTATCTTACTCAAGCATTGTCGACTCCCAAAATGATGTTTTCGAGTGTGCGGATACACTATTTGATGAAGACGCTTTATGCTACTTCACGTCAGGGACTACAGGTTACCCGAAGATGACGATTCATTGCCATGGCTATGGTATGGCTCACAAGATTACTGGTAAGTATTGGCTAGATCTTAAACCGGATGATTTACACTGGAATATTAGCGACACTGGTTGGGCCAAAGCAGCGTACTCAAGTTATTTCGGGCCCTGGAATCAGGGCGCTGCGTTATTTGTGCATCATTCTGCGACATTCGATCCGATTAAAAGTCTAGACTTGTTAGCGCATTACCCTATCACCACAATGTGTGGTGCGCCTACAATTTATCGGATGCTAGTCCTACAAGACTTGTCTGGCTATACCTTTCCCCAACTGCGGCATTGCGTAGGTGCAGGGGAACCCTTGAACCCAGAGGTCATCGAAACTTGGCAAAAGGCCACCGGTATTATTGTCCGAGATGGTTACGGTCAAACTGAGACTGTCCTAGTTTGTGGGAATTTCCCTTTCTCCGAGCCTCGATTTGGTTCAATGGGGAGGCCGATGCCTGGTATGGAGATGGCGATAATAGACGAGAAGGGAGTGCCTTTACCCCCAGGAACTGAGGGAGATATAGCAATTAAAGTCTCGCCAAAGCGCGCACCAGGTTTGTTCGTAGAGTATCGGGGTGATGAAGATCGCTTTAAGGCGTGTTTTATCGGAGACTGGTACATCACTGGTGATCGGGGGTATGTTGATTTAGATGGTTATTATTGGTTCGTCAGTCGTGCTGATGATGTTATTTTATCGGCGGGTTACCGAATTGGGCCTTTCGAGGTCGAGAGTGCTTTAATAGAGCACTCGGATGTCGCGGAATCAGCGGTGGTTGCTAGTCCGGACGAAACTCGTGGTGCGGTCGTCAAAGCTTTTGTAGTCTTGGTCCCTGGCGTCGAAGGTTCCGTAACGCTAGCCGAAGAACTCAAAGAGCATGTTAAAAATGTGACTGCACCATACAAGTACCCCAGAAAAATTGAATTTGTGGAAAGTCTTCCAAAAACGGTCAGTGGTAAAATCAGGCGCATTGAGTTGCGAGATAGAGAGAATGGTGCAGGTTAGGCGCTAAATCAAACTTCATTTCACACACTAATTCTGCAATTAATTAGGGCGACTGTATCTTGGTAAAACAACAGAACTCGGTGAATGAGCAGATCTACCGGGTAACACTTCTTATGGTGGTGCTAAATTCTGTTGGTACGGCCATGATGCTGACGGGCGTCAATGTGGCTTTGCCCAGTATTGCGCGAGATCTAGAAATTGATGCGGTTGTCCTCACCTGGATCCCAATGAGTTATCTCATGGCAGTGACTGCATGTGTTCTGTCGTTTGGAAGACTAGCTGACATGTATGGGCGAAAGAAAATATATCTGGCCGGGACAGTTGGCGTGATATTGACATCAATCGCAACCGCACTATCGGATACTGCAACCACGATGATTATTGGTAGACTGGCTCAAGGAGTTTGTGCAGCCATGCTCTACGCTACCAATGTAGCTGTGATATCCTCGGTAGTGGCGCCAGCAAAAAGAGGGGCCGCAATAGGGTATACCGTGTCCGCAATTTATTTAGGTTTGGCACTTGGTCCGTTCCTATCCGGCTGGCTAGTTGAGTATTTTAGTTGGCGTTGGACTTTTCTTTTGCATGTTCCCTTAGCTTTGGTTGTTCTTTACATCGGTATTTATAGAATCGACAGGGACTGGACCGCAGAAGACTTGGGTGATTTCGATAAGGTAGGTGCTCTAGTTTATGGAATAGCCATCATACTTTTAATGTTAGGGTTGTCTAGATTTGAAAACGTAATTGATGTGACTTTGATCTGTGTTGGTTTGGTGGGTCTTGTGTTCTTTTTTAAATATGAGCAACGACATCCACACCCAGTTTTTGACGTAAGCCTTTTTTATACCAATACCTTATTCACGCTGGCTTGTGTCGCTTCTCTTGTAATGTACACAACTACCTTTGGTAATGTCGTGCTCGTAAGTCTGTACCTTCAGTACATAAAGGACATATCACCTTCGACTGTAGGGGCACTTCTTGTATGTCAGCCTGTCGTCATGACCGCTGTAGCACCTATCGCAGGCCGATTATCAGATAAATTCGGTTCAAGACTGCTTGCTCTAGTTGGTATGGGGATCACTGGTATAAGTCATGTTGTATTGTCTTTTGTGGATGTTCAAAGTTCAGTTTATCTTGTGATAGTTTGCCTGATTTTAAATGGCATAGGCTTTGGATTATTCTCATCGCCAAATGCGAACGCTATGATGGGCGCGGTTGGATTGGCGGATTATGGTAGAGCGGGCAGTGCGATCGCTGTTATGAGAGTAGTCGGTCAAATGTCTAGTATGGCGGTTGTCACTCTGGTGTTTGGTATTTTTGTGGGCCCTCGCGCACTGGATATTACTGTATTTCCTGAGCTGAATTTAGCGATCAGAGTTTGCTTTGCCTTTGGCGCTTGTCTTTGTCTTGTCTTTATTGTTTTTTCATTTTTTCAGCTTCGTCGACGATCTGTCTAATAGTCGAAATGGAAGATTCGCCCCATAGAAGAGCCGGCTTATCCTTATACCTTCCCGCTATTTTAATGGGGATCCCTGGCCAAGCATTATTCGTCCTTTTACCATTGTACGTCATCGATATTGGTGGAACCCCAGCCGCAGCGGCAGCAATTATTGGTTGGCGCGGATTTGGGATGTTGATTATGGGGCTGCCCGCGGGATGGATGGCATCCTATCTGGGATACAGAAGTACAATGCTTATTGCGAGCGGGACTATTCTGTTGGCCTTTATTCTATACGGATTAAGCGCAAATCTATTGACTTTATATGGCATCGCTTTTTTACATGGCTGCGGGAGCAGTACTTTTCTCTTAGGCCGTATGACTTGTATTACTTCACTATTTGAGGCTAATGAGCGGGGACGTGTTATTGCAGTGATTGCAGGTAGTTTAAGACTATCTACCCTACTAGGCCCTTTACTTGGGGGAGTATTGGTGAATCAGTTTGATTTTTCACTGGCGTTTGTAGCTTGCGCGGGGATGATGACTTTAGGGTTATTGTTTACTTATATGTATACGCAGGAAAGGCGAACTATTTCTGCGGTATTGCGAATATCGGCAGTACCTGAGTTTATACGGACGCACAAATCGATTTTTTATACTGCTGGAAGTGCTGCCGTCGCTTTCATGTTCTTGCGAGCGGCTCGTACTATTTTGATCCCATTGATTGGTGTGCATCTGTCGCTCGACCCCGTCACTATTGGTTTTGTTGTGTCTATGTCGGCATTAGTCGATTTGCTGTTTGTTTATCCTACCGGGATGATGATGGATAGATGGGGGCGCCGAATTACTGCGGTGCCAAGTGCTATGTTGTTTGCAGTATCACTAGGCTTCATTTCATTTTCGAATTCTTATGAAAGTCTAATTTTTTACGCAATCTTGGCGGGTGTTGCTAACGGACTTTCCACAGGGATCGTGATGACTTTAGGTGCTGATAATGCGCCAGAGGATAGGCGAGGAGAGTTTCTCGGTTTTTGGCGTGTTTTGACTGACTTAGGCAATGTATCAGGACCGGCCCTCATTAGTGGAATACTTTTTATTGGTTCTCTACAGTTTGCGAGTATAGTTGTTGGATTGATTGGATTAGCAGGTAGCATCTTTGTCCACCGAGCGGTGGACGCGGAACTTAAAGAGGATATTTGAGTCAATGTTTCAGAAAGCTTGGTTAGATCATGTTGTTTTGAGGGTAAAGGACGTGAATCGAATTAGTGAATTTTACCAGGATGTATTCGACGCAAGTGTTGAACGCGAGCTCGATATTGGTCTCCATCAGCTAAGGGTCGGTAGTGTGTTGATAGATCTTGTCGCCTTGGATAGCGAGTTGGGAAAAAAAGGAGGGCTCGCACCTACCGGCGGAAAAAATCTTGATCATTTTTGTATCCGTGTCGAGCCGTTTGACTACAAAGCTATAAGAAAGCGTTTGGATAAAGTTGGGGTGATATGCAGCGACGTAAGAGAGCTTTATGGCGCCGACGGATATGGTCCCTCCGTATACCTTCATGATCCGGAAGGAAACATGATAGAAATAAAGGGTTCCCCGGTCAGGAAATTAGAAGGACAAGATTAAAGCTCAGGACCGTTTGATATTTATTCGACCCCAAGAAAAAAATAGTTTCTGGGCAGGTGCAGATAGTCCGCTCAGGCGCTTCGCTAAAGTTTCCATTATCATTTTTTGTACTAACATCATTTCTAACTTTTCCGATTGGTCTAATCGCACCCAACGAATATCTTCTAACTCACCATCTCCTAGAATATTACCATGCATTTGTTCAAAGTTTATCGAGAAGAAGCGTGCATGAAATCGTATAGGCTGAACTGGCGGCGTAATGGCTCTACCCAGATAATCGAGTAATTTTAAATTAGGTGATAGTCCAAGTTGTTTAAAGTGCTGCCAGGTATTATTCCTTACGGTGTTCAATTGACCTTTTTCTCCGAGGGTTAGACCTACTTCTTCGAATGCTTCGCGTACCGCGCACATAGCTAAACCATTCGCTTTGCGATGAGAGTTTGCAACAGCCATCATTCGGGTATATTGAGTTTTAAGCTTTTTCTTGGGTTGGACGACGTAGTCATCTCGTTCAACTATTCCTCCGGGAAAAACATATACTCCAGGCTTAAACTTCGCCTTGCTCCCTCGTCTACCCATTAGTACCTGATATTGGTTACGATACTTACGAAATATTACGAGACTGGCGGCGTTTCTTGGCCTTGCCGGACCAAACTTTTTTGTGGTCATGCTCTTTTATTCCTATTACTTACAGATTATGAGAAATCGGTATATTTCTCCATCCTGATTGGTACTTGATAGTGTATGACCAGATGCCTTACAAAAAGCTTTAAAATCATCAAGTGAGTTAGGATCGGTAGCTATTACTTCCAAGCTTTGACCTGCAGACATTGTGTTGAGAATTTTTTTAGTTTTTAAGATAGGCAAGGGACAATTTAGTCCTGCGGCATCAAGACATAAATCGCTCATTTCCTTAAAATTCTCCCGCATACGGCCATCGTAAGCACCGCTAGACTCCCTGCCTGCCTGTTGCTATGCCTTCGGGGTGCAAACTCTCATAAGCACTATCTCTGGTGTACATTCGGGAAAACCACGCATTTATATTAAGCAAAGAATTATCCATGTTCTGACCAACGCCTTCTCCGAAATCAAGAGCACAGAACAATATGATATCGGCCAAACTTAGATCATTACCGCACACGAAGATCTTACGATGCATCAGATCATTTAGCCAGACCAGTTTCTCAGAAACAATTTCTGCAAGTCCCGGTGCAGCCTCTGGAAGGCAGTGTATGCGCTCCCTAAAAAGTTCCAACCCAACGGAGTATCTAAAACTATTATAAAGATTCTCGGTGATATTCAGTTCTATTCGTCTTTGCCACATTCGATGGGTCGCCTTTTCTAGGGGCGTCGTGCCGATTAGAGGTTTCTCAGGATAAAGATCTTCTAGAAATTCACATATAGCTACTGTCTCAGAGATACAGACGCCATCATCCAAAATAAGGGCCGGTAATTGACCCGCTGGGTTCAACTTAAGATAGGCCGATTCTCTATTACTTGCATTAAGAATGTCGATCTCTTCAAAAGGCAGTTCGATGCCTTTTTCAAGTAAAAACATCCTCACAACCCTAGGATTTGGGCCTGGTGAATTTAATAATTTCATTTTTTGGTAAATAATCCGCTTAAGTTCAGCCTACGGACTCTTCTCTCCCAATTTTTCTGAGCCAGCGTTTTACGTTTCGTGCATGAGTCCCAAGATAAGAGTTTTCGCGAAAAAATTTATCGTAGAAACCAGTCTCCAGTCTATGGGCTTGAGTATAATAACGTATGAAAATACTCGGTACGGTGCCCGGGAACTTACCGTATGTATCATATATATATTCAGCGGTTTCGACCACAGCATCAATAAGTTCTTCGCTAGGCATTGTTACTTGTTGCTTGATTTTTTGATTGTCTTTAAATGGCCCGGCAGTATTTGGGTTATATCCGCCATTTACACCAAATTTAAGATCCAGGAAGGACTCTACGGCTGCCCTCATATTTTTATAGAACGGAGGGGAATAGGCTTGATACAAACCTTCAATACCTAATGGGTTAGGTACTCCCCACCCATCCTTTTTTTCGAAACTGAAACCTAGGCCTGGAACCCCTTTGGCTGCGTAGGCACCCATCATAGTGAATGGATTAATACCAGAGTAAAACCAACCACCTAGCCCAAGTGGTTGCAGGGCTAATGACATATTGTGACCCATAACTCCCATCTCGACAGCGCTAGTGGTTAATACGTATTGTTCAAGGTACGACAGTGGATACTTCTTCTTAAGATCGATAAGCCCACTTTGAGCAAACTTTTGTAAAGCACCTGCTGGTCTACCATTGGCATCGTCAAAAATTGTATAACCCGAACCAACTGCTATAAAAAGTAAACCGAGCAGTTGCTCCGAAACATTACCGACTGGAATGAAGAGCGTGGAGCCTTCAGTATTACCATTCCAGAAATTGTGAGCGCTATAGTGTGGCGGAACTCGCGGTGGGTTGATTCTTTGATCAGACAATTTCCGTGTATGATTCCCAACAACATGCACTAGTGACTCAGCTGAATTAAGCTTTGTATCACGCCAATTACCCTCGTTAATCGCATCACGAGTGCTGACATAGTACGTTCCATCATCTTGAGTGAAGAATAAATCCGAGTTTCCAATACCAGCAGCCGAGGGTGTGGTGCGACCTGTGTAGCGAGCAGAGTAGTTACATAAGCCTTCCTGAGGAGTAGTGTGAGGAATTCCATGATGCCATCCTGAAGCGCCCAAGCCCGCCGCTAATATGACGGCCCGCTCAAAATCATCTATGGGGCTCGCAGGTAAAGTTGATTTGTACTGAAGAGGCCCGTGAGGTATTTCCATTCCCCAGCCGAATCGCCTAGAGCGCCTGTTGAAGAGAGCCTTGAAAAGTGGAAAATCATTTATTTCCTTGAGCATTTCCGACCATTCATCCGCTGCACTATTTGTACCTGATTGGCTAGTGCTTTCGTGTGCCGCAACATTTTTCCCAAGTGCGAGTGCCGTGAGCCCAGAAAAATACATAAATGCTCTACGGGTGACACCGGTTTTCTTATTCTTCATATACGTATTCCGCTGTTGGTTGCTATAATACCTGCTTACTATACTACTGCTAACAGTATCTGCGACCAAGTCAATAATTTGGATACCGGAGGCTAAACGTTCAACAGGCAATTGGCTGATACTAGTTCTCGATGAGCTTTTCGGCCAAATTAGTTTGTGAGCAGGAATTGGCAATTCTATAAGGAGAATGTTTTGGATTCGGTTTATCGCAATACCTTTAAAGATATGATGAACGATGTTGTAGATTATGGAAGTTGCTGTGAATGCGGCGCTTGTGTGGTTGCCTGCCCTCATAATGTAATAGAGTACATAGACGGTAAGCCAAAGCAAACAGCCAAAGAATCGGCGCCCTTTGATTTTTGCGGTGTGAGTGAGGGCGCCGGCTGTGATGTTTGTGCAACAGTGTGTCCCCGTTTGTGGCCTCGTGAGGAGCATCTAAAGCAGTCTGTTTTTGGTGCGCACTCGGATTATGAGGATATTTTTGGTGTGTTCAAACAGATTTTTGTGGCTAAAACTAAGCGGCCCGAAGTAGCTGAAGTGGGGCAAGATGGCGGTGTAGTCACTGGTCTACTTTCTTGGGCTCTAGGAGCCGAAGAAATTGATGGGGCTGTCGTTTCTGCTGTAAGCGAAGATGACGAGCCTTGTTTTCCGTCTCCGAAAGTCGTCACTAGTCAAGATGAAGTTATCACCAGTGCGGGTAGTTGGTACACCTATTGTCCGAATAATCGCGCGCTGCCTGAGGTGGCGGAGCGCGATTTGAAAAAAGTAGCTTTCGTGGGTGTGCCTTGTCAAATTACGCCGATTCGTAAAATGGAAATTATGGACCCAGCATTCCTAGTTGGACCTAAAAAGAAGCCTAAAATAATAGGAAGACAACGGGAGTTTTTGCGAGGCTATGCTGATCGAGTTTCGTTTAGCGTAGGTTTGTTTTGTACAGAAGTTTTTCGACCAGAGTTGATGACTGAGAAAATTGAACAGGAGATGTCAATTCCCTTGAGCGAAGTGAGTAAGTTTAATGTTAAGGGTGAGGTCCTTATCTATAAGAAAGATGGTGACGTTGCAACGATTCCTTTAGAGGAAGCTATGCAAGACTATCAGCGTCCAGAATGTGCGCATTGCGGAGATTTTTCAGCTGAGATGGCGGATATCGCCTGCGGTGGAGTGGGAACCGATAATGCGACGATTGTCGTTATTCGAACTGAAAAGGGCGAAAATATTTGGAAAGAATATGAAAAGTCCGGATTGGTAGAGGTTGAACCTATTGTTAATAACAAACGTGCATGGAATATTTTACTTCGCTTAGCCAGACGGCAGAGAGAAAGAGTGCCCAGTGGGCCCGACCGATCTGGGACTAGTGATCAGGTAATACAGTATGACCGCGGTGAGGCAATGCTCGATATGCAAGTAGCTTTGCGCGAGGCAATCAGTGATCGAGAGGTATTAGACGAGCGGTTGAAAGCGGCTTACCAAGAAGAGGATTTGAATAAAAAATCTATTATTTACATGGCAGGTAAAGAGATCCCTAACGATCCTGGTACACTATTGGCTAGTGGGAAAAGAAAATTGCCTCCGCCACTGGGGATAGAGGAGGGAGGAAGCTCACCGCTATAATCGGAGGTGACTTTATCGTCGATTTTTAAAAGCTAGAAAAGGACTGGGAATTTGCTTAATTTCCGCGACTATTTCGGAAGGAATTTTTGCTGGTTTCTCATAGCTCTGACTTGCCTGAACGGTGTCTACTAAACCACTAAAGCGCTTTTTTATCTCGTCCACGACAAATTCGTGCCTACCAATAGCTGCACATTCGTATAATAAGTCATCAGGAATATTTTGTGCGAGTTTATCCCACTTACCTTCTTTTGTGAGACGATTCAGTTTGGGTCCTAGATCGCCGTATCCAGAGTGTTCAAGTACGGGCCAGTAAGCTGGGGTAGATGCGTAGAAACCAATGCGGTAGCGGACCCATTCTGCCATTTCGTTTACTTCTTGGTCGTTTGCGCCCGTTACTATAAAACCCCCTCCCGAGATCTCGAAGTTCTCCCTTTTCATACCGGACTTTTTGAATCCTTTTTCTAACTGAGGTAAGACGCATTTCTCAATATAGGCGCTAGTACAGAAGGGGTGCAGTTGTACGCCATCAGCGACCTCTCCGGCTAAGGAAAGCATTTTAGGGCCTACTGCTGCCAATGTAACGGGAGTCAACCTGTGATTAGATTTTTCGGGTACAAAATTTGGTGGCATTAAGGAAAATTGGTAGTGCGTCCCAGCAAACTTTAGGGGACAACCTGTTTGCCAAGTCGTCCAGATAGCCCTCAGACTATTAACGTATTCTCGCAGTCTCGGAACGGGAGGACTCCAAGGCACACTAAAACGTTTTTCGTTATGCGCCTTTATCTGGGGTCCGAGGCCCAGTATAAAGCGTCCTTTAGAAAGATTAGTTAAGTCCCAGGCAATTTGTGCTGTAGACATGGGGGATCTTAAAAAAGCGATAGCTACACCAGTAGATAATTCCAATATATTTGTATTCGCAGCGCACACGGCTAATGGTAGGAATGGATCATGTCGATTTTCGAAGGTCGTAATGCCGGAGTAGCCGTTCGACTCAACATCTTTAGCCATTGAGCCAGCCTTTTGCAGATCACTCTGATCGACAGTATTAAAAATTTTCATGAAAATCTTCTTCAGTATCTTTATAAATAATGTTTTTTTATATGGTTATTATGGCAAGATGTACTACATCTAATCAATCGTGGAGGTGAAGGGAGTGTTTAGTTTCAGATTGCGTCTAGGTATATCGTTAGTTGTGTTTTTTATATGCGTGATGGGTATGGGAGTGACTTTCGCGCACGGAGGAGGTGACCCCGCTGACGAGCGGCCTATATGGACATGGACACCTGAGCAGATTATTGAAGAAGTCACTCGCGTGAGGGCCGGTGAAGATTTATTGCCAAAATCCTGGCCTAAGAATAAACGTGTTGCGGTGAGCTTTTCTTTTGATGTTGATACAGAGCCAGTCTGGATGGGTTTTCAGGAGCAATCAAGTCCGTCCTATATGTCTAGAGGCGAATATGGCGCACGGAGAGGTATGCCTCGCGTTATGGATCTTTTAGATAAGCATAAGATACCTGCGTCTTTTTTCATTCCTGCGATGACCATGGAACTTCATCCGCAGATAATTCCTATGATTCAAAAAAACCCGCGCAATGAGATTGGGTTCCACTCCTACGTACATGAAAATCCAATGCGTCTTACTCCGAGCGAAGAAAGAAATATATATGCGCAAGCAATGAGTATTTTTGTAAAACATGTGGGTAAAAGGCCTACCGGTTTTCGCTCCGCCGCCTGGGATCTTAATAAATCTACCGTGGCGATAGTAAAAGAAATGGGTTTTGTATATGAGAGCAGCATGATGGCTGATGATAATCCTTATGCCCTTATCTCAGAGGGTGAAGATACAGGACTTATCGAACTGCCTGTTGAGTGGATCCTCGATGATTGGCCTTTGTTTCAAATATCTTGGCCGAGTAAGCATGTGGCGTTGCGAAATGCGGAAGATGTGTACTCCATTTGGAAAGATGAATTCGATGTGGCCTATGACGAGGGTGGAATGTACATCTTGACGATGCATCCTCAGGTGATCGGTCACCGATACAGGATTGCGATGTTGGATAAATTGATTACACATATGAAGAGTAAACCCGGGGTCTGGTTTGCTACACACGAAGAAATAGCTTTTTATGTAAAAGAACAGGCTGGTCGTTAGTTTGCAAACCGTCGTGCATTATTTTGATTATAAAAGCCCTTATGCTTATTTGGCGCAAGAAGGTACGTTCAATATTGCTAAGCGCGATGATGTCAAAATGGTTTGGGTGCCTTATGGTCTTAAAATAGGTAAATACCTTGGAGAAGCTGCCTTAGACGATGCCGGTGAAGATACGATTAAAACTCGAAACGATCACCAATGGCGACGCGTTAGATATTCTTATATGGATTGTAGGCGTGAAGCGAATAAGAGAGGTCTAACGTTATTGGGTCCTAAGAAAATTTTTGATAGTTCGCTTTCGCATATGGCATTTCTATTCCTGTCAAAAAGTGGAAATCCTAAGCGATTTCATTGTTCAGTCTTTAAACGATTTTGGGAGCGTAAGCTTAATATAGAGAGCTGTGGTGCCCTTATAGAACTCATGCTCGAACTTGGATATAAAACCGAGGGATTTGACTCCTACGTGGAAAGTGAGGGTAAAGAAAATTATCTGGAGATCCAAGCAGAAGTTGAGCGAAAGGGAGTTTTTGGCGTTCCTTCATGGAGGATAAATGGAGAATTATTCTGGGGAGCGGAGCATTTAGATTCTATAAATGAGCTACTTAATTCGAATTGAGTATTTCATCGATACGTAGTGAAACTCGGTCGGTCCAAGGGCACTTTTTTCGGATAAATAAGTTGTTGGCATAACGTTTTTCTCGTAGCATTCTTGGAGAAGTTACTGTTGCGGTGTCTGCCAGATAATATCTGCCACCGTTTACAGAGGTCGTTAATATAAACTGTAAGAATTTGTATGCCATTGCAATATTATTTTGAAAAGCTAAACCTGATGAGTACGAAAGCAACGATGAATTTTTTGAAGGGTATTTCTATTTGTTTAAACCTCGAATTTGTTGGATGTGGAAAATAATATGGAAGACTTTGCTACGGCGAAAGTTGAAGATTGCCTCGGACCGACCGAAATTATTGATTCAAATAATAGTATCGTAACTAAGTTCTTGGAAGAAAACCTAGCTGGTGAGACCTCTATTGAACATGCGATTTCACTATATTATGCCGTACGCGATAAAGTTCGTTACGACGCCTATGATATTGATTTGTCCCCAGAAGGGCTCAGTGCTAGCCGGGCATTAGAACTGAATCACGGTTGGTGTGTAAGTAAGGCTGTTTTGTTGGCGGCCCTTTGTAGGGCGTGTGATATTCCAGCAGCTCTTGGGTATGCCGATGTGAAGAATCATTTATCCACCGAGCGTCTGCGGGAGACTATGGGGACTGACGTTTTTTATTGGCATGGTTATACCGCAATTTGGCTAAACGATACTTGGGTTAAGGCAACGCCCGCCTTCAATATTGGACTTTGTGAAAAATTCCGGATCAAGCCATTAGAATTTGATGGCGCGGAGGACTCGATTTATCATCCGTTTGACTTGGACGGTAGAAAGCACATGGATTATTTGAGTTACAAAGGGGAATTTTCTGATGTGCCTTTGGAACGTATCAGAGCAGACTTTTCGAAATTCTATCCAAAACTATCCATGCTTAAGCAAGGCGGAGACTTTGATAGTGAAGTAGATATCGAGGTCTCCTAATTAATTGAATATGCCACTATCATTGGGTAGCGTTTGGGAAAAATAGTTGTCTGCTATTTAGCTTGTACGAACCGATCAAAGTCTGACCTTCGTTGCCGGTCATCCATCCGACAAATTCCATCGCTAACTCTTTTTTTACATGTTTATGCTTCGCAGGATTGACTAAAATCAGACTATATTGATTATTGAGAAGAGGATCTCCACTGAATATGACTTTATGTGATCTTTTGTTTTTATATGCGATCCACGTGGCGCTATCGGTTAAGGTATAGGCATTCAATTCAACCGCAGTATTTATTGCTGTACCCATTCCTCCTCCAATATCTAAGTACCAGTCTGCACTAGATGTGTTGATCTTAAATTTATTCCAGAGTGCTAGTTCACGTTTATGGGTCCCACTTAGGTCCCCTCGCGAGATCCACCGCTTTCCTTTTTGTTCGACTAATGTGAGTACTTCGGAAAGCTTCGATAACTGATTCAATTCCTCATCACTCGCCGGACCTATGATCAAGAATTGGTTATACATTACGGGATATCGCTTTACTCCAAAACCGGACTGAATGAATTTTAGTTCTGCGTTTTTCGCGTGTACCATTACAATGTCTGCATTTCCATTTTCGGCATTTTTCAGTGCTTGACCAGTACCCACTGCAACTACCCTTACTTCAGTTCCGGTCAAAGCTTTATATTTAGGCAGTAGGTAGTCTAGTAGGCCAGAATTTTGGGTTGAAGTAGTAGACTGCATGAGTATGAAATCATCAGCCCACGACTGTTGGAAGAAAATAAAACTGAGGAAAAAGGAGAGTGCAAGAGCAGTTTTGTTCATGATAGGACAGGTGTTAGGGAGGCATTAGTACATATAAGAAACTTGTGCGTACCCATAATATATATTTTTGCCGAATGTGTCAGGTTCTATGATCCTACTAAACTTCCCTACACGCAAGTAAGCTGATCCCAGTTCCAAGTGCAAAGTATGTGGTATGATCTTCCACCGCATGCGCACTTCCAATTGTTGTCCCAGAAAGCGCGGTGCAATGTTGGCTACGTCACTTATACCACTCGCTACCCAAGCATCAGATTTTGAAGCCCTCCAAAACCCACGATAACTCGACATGAACTCAGTGAAGCGTGACGGCTTTAAGGTGATTCTCAAACCAATACTATTCAGATTACTCCTTTTAAATGGCCCATATATTCCAGTGGGGCCATAGTCAAATCGCCTAGCACCAAACAAGCTATCAAAACGCCCATTTCGATTATCGTTGCCGTTGCTGTCTCCCGATGCGTAATCGTATTCTAAGGCTACTCGAGGCGTGTAAATAACTGGTGCACTAAAGCCAATTTCTACATGATGAAAATGGGCAAAATGCTCTAGATCAACTTTGTCGGTAATCTTTTTTGACTTCCTTGATTCTCCGAATTGATATACGGACTCCACCAGGTAGTCAAAACGACCGGTCTTTCTCGGTTTTTTTACGGTGATACCCGCGGTAATTAGATCTCGGTTTGATGTGACAGTCTTTTGGGAGTCGTTCTCATGGAGTCCGAGACCGAAAACGCTTAATTCGTGATCTTGAATTAATGATTTGTCGGTATACGATACGCCCCAGAAATGAGCTCGGCCGCTTGGACGGTCATATTCAATGCGATTATTTTTAAGGTTAGAAGTATCGTCGGGTGCACGATTTACCGGTAGAGTATAAAACATCTGGAGTTCGTTCCCTTGCTTAGTTTCATACTTCCATTCAGCACCGGAGAATGTGTTCATAGTATTTCTGAATTTACTTCTTGCAACTAAACGCCGACTGCCAACATTAAGAGTCAGACGTCCGACTCGGAGACTTGATCGACCATCCTTCTCAAATAGATTTTGATGTTCCCACATAAGATAGCCTTGTATTAGCTCAATCGGATTTACCATACTAGTTGAAAGGGGAGAGCCGTTGTCGTCCAAGAATGCACGAGAATCGCCGGCCTCTATTACGAAGTTGAAGTCACTTGACTTGATGCCTATGGCTAGCAGTGTTCGTAAGGCAATCTGTTGATCGCTACCTCGTCCTTGGGAACGGAATTGCTTGTTGAGAGATTCATATCGGATCCTTTGGGAACCTGAGACGTAGAACCACGAGGGCATTGTTTCAACTCGATTTTCTGTGTCGAATAGAGATGCTCCGTTGCCACAAACGTGGAATGATGTGAGAAATACAAGAGCAATTAGATATGTTAGTTTATGCGACATAGCCATTCTCGTAAGTTTCGGCAGAGATTGATCATAGTATTCACAAATAGCGAAATTTTATTCACATTATATAAGAGTTATCAACAAATTATATTAGATACTCACATTATTTTGCACACAATTACTATTTATTTTGATTGAGGATTTTAGGCATGCAAACAACTAGGCCCAATAATTTGTTATCTGTCTTAGATCTTTCGGGTGGTGTGGTAAGTTTGGTTGGTGCTGGGGGGAAAAAAACTACTATGTACCAGTTGGCCTCACTATTTGATGGCCGAGTAGCATTAACATCGACTTCGCACATGTTTCAGTATGATGAAACCAAGGTTGACCTAGTCACAATTGATCGAAATTCTACGCTTGAATTTAATTCGGATGCTCGAGTAGTGGCCTACGCGGGACCAACAGAAACGCGAAATCGAGTCGGAGGTTTAATGCCCTCGCAGATTGAAACTATTTGGCGCAAGGGTAAGTACGATCTATTGGTTATAAAGGCGGATGGTGCACGATCGAGGATGATAAAAGCGCCGGCTGATCATGAGCCGCTTATCCCAGACTTTACGCAGCTAGTTCTACCTCTGACATCTGGGCTAGTCATTGGTCAGCCCCTTACATCTTTGATCGCCCACCGTGTCGACTTGTTGGCGCAAACTTTGGATCTAGCAGTAGGGGACATGATTAGGCCATTACATTTGGCTAAATTAATTGCATCGCCAAAAGGGAGTCTCCAAGGCACAAAAAATATGAGAGTTGTTCCAGTAATTAATATGGTGGACGATGCGCGAATAGAGGCTACCTGTACCGAAGCTGCACTAACAGCACTTTCGCTGACAAACCGATTCGATAGGATTGTTCTAGCTGAGTTACGACACTCGAAAGTTGTTAAGGTGATCGATCGATCAACTCTGTAAGCTAGTCTTCGCTTAGAACGCTTTTCATCGACTCGATGAAGTACGCGATATTCCTATCATTAATGCCCGCTACATTTATTCTGCTAGAGTCCACCATATAAATGGCGTAAGTTTCTTGTAGCTTAGCAACCTGCGCCGCGGAGATGCCTAAAAATGAAAACATTCCGCGTTGCGTTTTTATAAACGAAAAATCTCGGCTCGTTGCGTCACTTAATCCGCTGGCAAGCTCGGTACGGAGAAGATTGATCCTATTGCGCATTGACTCCAGTTCTTTACGCCACATTGTTTTTAGTCTCTCGTCTCCTAAAATACTTTCTACAATTGCAGCACCGTGTGACGGTGGCATCGAGTAGATCCCTCGTACCACTGAACCAAGCTGGCTTTGCACTACATTAGATTGCTTAGTATTTGGACTTACTATTTGTAAACTACCTACCCTTTCTCGGTAAAGTCCAAAATTTTTAGAGTATGAGCTTGCGACAATTAGTTCAGCACATGCCTCTCCTAGGATACGCACTCCCATTGAGTCTTTTATAAGACTTTCACCTAGGCCTTGGTAGGCTAGGTCGATGAAAGGAATAAACCCTTTCTTATTAGCAATTTGCGCTACTGCTTCCCAATGCGATTGTTCTAAGTCAACGCCTGAAGGGTTGTGACAACAACCATGCAGTAAAACGATATCACCAGCAGGAACTGATTCTAGCGCAGTGAATAGTTCAGTTTCGTTTAGCGAGCGTGAATCACTATCGTAGTAGGCGTATTCCTTAATATTGATTCCAGCATCACCAAGTAAAGGTCTGTGATTAGCCCATGTCGGATTACTTACCCAAATCGTAGTCTGGAGGTTTGCTCGTTTGACGAGTTCAGCTGCAACCCTCAGGGCACCGCATCCCCCAGGAGTCTGAACGCCAGCTATGCGGCCATCTGCTAGCGCGGAGTGTTCCGAACCGAACATCATGTCACGACTCAGTTCGTTGAACCGTGGAGTCCCGGGCGGACCGATGTACGCTTTTGTAGATTCCATCTGGTGATGGAGTTGCTGGGCTTCCAAAACGCTATTCATTATCGGCGTTTGTCCCGATTCATCGCGATAAACTCCTACTCCTAGGTCTATCTTATTTGTATTTTTATCTTTGTTGAAAGCTGCCATTAATCCTAGGATTGGGTCTGGACTAAGGGTTTCAAGATTTTCGAACATTGTTTACTTTTCTCCAAAAAATTTAGTTTCGCTCGACGCGTTTGAAACAGATGGCGATGTCACTGTGTAATTATAGTGCTAATGAGAATTTGATATTTATTTTTTTAGAGCTGGATAGTTTTCTCAGTGTAAAGCATTTATACTGTATATCTATACAGTATAAATGCTTTACACCATGAAAAAAAGATCTTACATCTCATACGCAGAACTTCATTGTCTAACTAATTTCACTTTCAGCCATGGAGCTTCTCATCCGGAAGAGTTAGTTAAAACTGCGGCGTCACTTGGTTATAAAGCACTTGCAATAACGGATAGGTGTAGTTTTTCTGGTTTGGTTAAAGCATATGAGTCAGGGAAAGCACACAACTTGAAAGTCATTTGCGGGACAGAGTTAGTTTGTGAGGATGGTATGAAGTTAATTCTCTTAGCCAGTAATTTACTATCTTATCAGCAGATTAGTTACTTGATTACAAAATCAAGGTTACGTAAAGGTAAGGGAGATTATCAGATCTTTAAAGAAGATCTTTTAAAATTTTCTACAGGCTTCTTAATTTGGATTCCTACTTTTAACGATGAGGATAAGAAATATGCAGCATGGGTCAGCAGAAATTTTACTGGTCGTTCTTGGATAGGTTTAGGATTATTTTATAGTGGGAGAGACCGAGAATATTTACAGACTGCAGTAGCCTTGTCGACCACCTTTAGTTTGCCCATAGTTGCTGTTGGTGATGTTCGTATGCATACATCATCTCGTAAACCTCTCCTTGATACTTTGACCGCGATACGGTTAAAAAAGAGAGTGATGGATACTGGGTATGAGCTTTTCTCTAATTCTGAGAGATATTTAAGACCGCTACATCGAATTGAAAATATTTTCCCCAAGGCATTGATTGATCAGACGATAGCAATCGCAAGCCAGTGTAGTTTTTCATTGGAAGACTTGAAGTATAGCTATCCCAAAGAGTTGATTAATTCTGGAGATAGTACTTTCACGCAATTGAAAAATCTTACAAAGCAAGGTATGAAAAGGCGCTGGCCGGAAGGTACTACACTTAATACTAAGAAAAAAATTCTTCATGAATTGTTCCTTATAAGAGAATTAAATTATGAGGGTTACTTCTTAATGGTTTGCGATGTTATTGACTTTGCCAAGTCACGTGGGATTTTATACCAAGGTAGGGGATCTGCAGCGAATTCGATTGTTTGCTATTGCCTGGGGATCACAGAAGTAAGCCCTAAACATATTGATATGTTGTTTGAGCGCTTTATTTCTAGAGAAAGAAATGAACCACCTGATATCGATATTGATTTTGAGCACGAGCGTCGGGAAGAAGTAATACAACACATTTACGAAAAATATAGTAGAAAACGGGCGGCTATAGCGGCAACCGTTGTTACCTATAAGATCCGTAGCGCTATTCGCGATGTGGGAAAAGCTCTTGGCATTAATGGATCAGAGCTTAAGCAGTTGCTGAAAGGTAAAATCCAATGGAAACGAGGACAGGTTACTATCGAAAAAGTTGAGAACACCGATTTAGATATTAGTAATGTATTATTGGGACATTTGATTAATCTCGTCAGTCAGGTTATAGGGTTCCCTCGACATTTATCCCAACATGTTGGGGGGTTCGTGATCACTGACGGTCCTCTGTCCGATTTAGTTCCGCTTGAAAACGCGGCAATGGCTAACCGTACCATCCTTCAGTGGGATAAGACAGATTTAGAAATTCTAGGGATTTTAAAAGTTGATTGTTTGTCATTAGGGATATTGACTGTGATTAGTCGGAGCTTTCGTCTGATTAAGGAGCTTACAGGAGAAAACCTCAGCATATCTGATATTCCGTTCGATGACCCAAGTACTTATTCCATGATCCAGTCCGCAGATACTATTGGCGTTTTCCAAATTGAGTCGCGCGCACAAATGACGATGCTTCCGAGGCTCAGGCCTCAGAATTATTATGATCTTATCATTCAGGTTGCGATTATTCGACCCGGGCCAATCCAAGGAGAAATGGTGCATCCTTATTTACGGCGACGTAATGGTCAGGAAATTCCAGATTATCCGGATGAAAGAGTTAAAAAGGTTTTAGGGCGAACTTTGGGTGTTCCTTTATTTCAAGAACAAATCATCAGATTAGCTATGGTAGTCGGTGGCTTCTCCCCAGGGGAAGCGGATCAGTTAAGACGTGCTATGACAAATTGGGGAGAGTCTGATGATATCTCAAAATTCCAAAATAGATTGTTAGCTGGAATGAAGGATAAGGGTTATAGCGATAGTTTCTCGCAGAGTACCTTAAATCAGATGAGGGGCTTCGGTGGTTACGGATTTCCTGAGGCACACGCAGCCAGCTTTGCCTTATTGGCTTATATATCGGCATGGTTAAAAAATCATATGCCTGAAATATATACTACAGCACTTCTAAATAGTCAGCCTATGGGGTTTTACTCTTGTTTTCAGTTGATACAGGATGCGAGGCGACATGGGGTGAAAGTATTATCTTTAGATGTTCAACAAAGTAATTGGGATTGTACTATTGAAAAATATAGAGACGGAAAATATGCGTTACGCCTGGGTCTCCGTATAGTAAAAGGACTTAGTGCGAAGGCAGGTTGTCGTATTGAAAAAAAGAGAGCTATGCAGCCTTTTAAAGATCTAAATGATCTTGTAGTTAGGGCGAAATTGAATCGAGCAGAACTCCAGTTACTTTCAAAGGCAAATGCTCTTGAAACTCTAGTTGGCAATAGGCATCAAGCTAATTGGAAAGCCTTAGGCTTCAGAGCGCCTTTACCTCTATTGCCTCCTGTTATAGAAGAAGCTGCTACTCCATTACTTCCTCGGCCTAAGGAAGGCGAAGAAGTTCTTGCTGATTTTGAAAGTATAGGTCTAACCTTGGGTAGACATCCTTTGGCTTTGCTTAGAAATCATCTAATAGGTGACAAGCTATCTTCAGATTTACTCGAGTTAGCTCAAGGCACGCGAGCAAAGTTTAGCGGGCTGGTAGTGGTACGTCAAAAGCCTAGCTCAGCTAAAGGGGTAATTTTTCTTACCTTAGAAGATGAGATGGGTCCTATCAATGTAATAATATGGCCAAGTTTGGTTAATACTTACTATAATGAAGTGATGCATTCAAAGTTGTTAAGTATTTCTGGTACGGTGCAAAGAGAAGGTGAGGTTGTCCATCTTATCGCGCAGGTGTTAGAAGATCGCTCAAGTTTGATTGGTCAACTGGATACGCCTTTGCGGAACTTTTGTTGAGTGAGCTTATATTTTCAGTGTCATGTAATGCTAGGATCCTCTGGTCATGTTGTAAGAATTTAATTTTAAAACGTTGCATTCGCCGAAGTTGTCCGTACAATCTCGGGTTTTATTTTGTACGGCTGTACCTTCCCGAGTTTAACAATGAAAAAACCAATAATAAAACCTGCTAACCCACAGTTTTCATCAGGCCCGTGTCCCAAAAGACCTGGTTGGACAACAGACACTCTGAAGGATGCGTTGATTGGGCGATCACATCGTTCTAAGCCTGGAAAAGCAAAGCTTAAGAGCGCGATTACAAAGACAAGAGAAATACTAGAAGTTCCTCCTAGCCACAGAATTGGCATCGTGGCTGGTTCTGATACTGGTGCTGTAGAGTTGGCATTATGGTCTCTTCTTGGAGAGCGAAATATAGATGTTTTAGCATGGGAGAGTTTTAGTCAGGAATGGGTGACAGATGTGATTGATGTTCTTGGCCTAAAGGCAAACACATTGTTGGCACCATATGGTGAACTACCTAATTTGGATAAGGTTGATTTTAAAAATGATGTCGTATTTGTCTGGAACGGTACGACTTCTGGAGTCCGACTGCCGGACGGAGACTGGATTTCAGATGATAGAGAAGGATTAACGATTTGTGATGCTACTTCTGCTGCATTTGCGATGGAGCTGCCTTGGCCAAAACTTGATGTCGTTACTTTCTCATGGCAAAAAGTACTAGGTGGTGAGGCCGCTCACGGAGTTATCATCTTGAGTGAACGGGCTGTTAAACGTTTGGAGACATTCGTTCCACCCCGGCCATTGCCCAAATTGTTTCGGCTAACTAAAAAAGGGAAAATTGACGAAAGTATTTTTGAGGGTTCGACAATTAATACTCCTTCAATGCTTTGTGTCGAAGACTATCTTGATGCCCTTAACTGGGCCTCAAAACGAGGCGGTTTAAAAGGATTATGTGATCGTTCGGCGGCTAACCTCGATGTGCTGGAGAAATGGATATCCAAAACCCCCTGGGTGGACTTCCTCGCCGCGGAACCAAGCCAACGGTCGAGTACATCGATATGTCTTAAAATTATAGCCCCATGGTTTAATGCTCTAGCAGCTGAAGATCAAGTTAAGATAACCAAGAAAATGACTAGTTTGCTGGATGGGGAAGAAGTTGCCTACGACATTGATGGTTATCGTAATGCTCCTCCCGGACTCCGAGTTTGGGGCGGAGCGACAGTAGAGACAAGCGACTTAGAGGCTCTGACGCCGTGGCTTGATTGGGCGTATAATAGTGTATGTCCCGACTGACTCTCGGCGCGATCGAATTTGTAAGAAGGAAGTTTAATGTATAAAGTTTTTGTTGCGGATAAATTGGCGCCTGAAGGTATAGCTGCTTTGGAAGAATATCCTGAGCTGCAGATAGATTTTAGTGCTGGTTTGTCGGTTGAAGAGGCTATCCCTCACGTCGAAGACGCCGACGCTATTATCGTTCGGAGTGCTACAAAACTGAGAGGTGAGCTATTGGACGCGGCAAAAAATGTCAAAGTGATAGGCCGCGCTGGGATAGGAGTCGATAATATTGATTTGGAAAAAACTACCGAAAGAGGAATTGTTGTTTTAAATACACCCGATGCAAACGCGACTACTACTGCGGAACTCGCCATCGCACACATGTTCTCCTTAAGCCGTAGTTTACCTTCCGCTGATTTGTCTGTTCGGTCTGGCAAATGGGAAAGAAATAATTTTTTGGGTGCTGAGGTTTCAGCGAAAGTCGTTGGTGTCGTTGGATTTGGCACGATAGGCCGCTTGGTCGCCGAAAGATGCATTGGTCTTAAAATGAAGGTTATCGGATTTGACCCATTTGTTACCCAAGAAACCTTTGAAGAGTTCGGCGTTGAGAAGCGAGAAATAGACGAATTGGCTAAGGAAGCAGACTACGTGACTTTGCATTGCCCTGTCACTGATAGTACGAGAAATTTATTCAATCGTGAACGTCTTCTTGCGATGAAGCCAGGTTCACGTATCATCAATTGTGCTCGGGGCGGTTTAATTGATGAAACAGCCTTGGTTGAGGTTTTGGAGTCAGGTAATTTGGCTGGGGCAGCGCTTGATGTTTTCGAGAATGAACCGCCTACAGACTCGCCTCTCCTGACTGCGCCAAATGTTCAATTTACACCGCACCTAGGTGCCTCAACTGAGGAAGCACAAACTGCAGTAGGAGTAGAAATTGCGCACAATATAGCGGCCTTTTTGGTGAAAGGAAAGGTAATCAATTCAGTCAATGTGCCCAGTATTGAGCCCGAAAAATTAGTCCAAGTTGCGCCTTATATGGAGCTCGGAACAAAGCTGGGTAAGCTTTTGTGCAAGATGTTGGACGGTCCATTAACTGAAGTTGAGATCGGCGTTTTTGGGGAGGCTTCAAAGTTCGATTTACATCCGGTGGCTAGTGCCGCGATGGTCGGTCTTTTATGCGACCATCATGCGGTGCCGGTTAACCAAATTAATGCTCTTCACCTGGCACAAAGACAAGGCATCAAGGTTAAAATGGTTGGAACCCCTGATTCGACTGAATATATTTCAGTTCTTCGGATCACGGCTACGGGCCCCGATCAAACGGTTTATCTAGAAGGTACTATTTTTGACGGTAGGCGTGCGCGACTGGTGAGAGTCAGTGATTACGACATCGAATCGCCGCTCGAAGGCCGCCTACTTATTACAAAGCATGCCGATGAGCCGGGCGTAATAGGTATGATAGGTGCCACACTGGGCGAGAAAGGCGTCAATATTTCTCGTATGCAAGTTGGAGTATCAGGGGGATCTCAGATGGCTATCGCAATTCTTGCAGTCTCGGATGAACTGGAGAAAGCCACCATGGAGGGGATTTCTCGCATTCCTGCGGTCGAAAAGGTTATGCAGATCCTTCTGTAGATTTAATTGTCCTAGTTCGAGACATTGCGCAGTCCCACCGTGACTAAAACCTAAAGATCCCGTAGCCTGGCTCACCCAAAGGAGCATTTAACGAGGCGCTGATGGCAATGCCAAGCACATTTCTTGTGTCAGTCGGATCGATTATTCCATCGTCCCACAGTTCGGACGTCGCGTAATAGGCCGACATCTGATGCTGATAAGCCTCTAAGGTTTCATGGTAAACTTTATCAAGCTCCGCTTGGTCGACAGTTTCACCGCGCCTCTCTAATTGTCGCAACTTTACTTCCGCAAGTGTTTTTGCTGCTTGCTCGCCTCCCATGATACCAATTTGATGATTTGGCCAAGAAAAAATAAGTCTAGGATCGTACGCCCTGCCGCACATTCCATAGTTACCGGCTCCAAAGGAACCGTGGCACATGACAGTGAATTTTGGCACATGTGAACCAACAATCGCCTGAATTAATTTAGCACCGTCTTTACTAATACCTTTAGCTTCGTATTCGCGCCCAACCATAAAGCCCGTAATATTCTGCATGAATAGAATAGGGGTGTTGTTTTGATTGCATAGCTCAATAAAGTGAGCTCCTTTTAGCGCGCTCTCGTTAAAAAGAACACCATTATTTGCCAAAATTCCAACTTTGTACCCCCAAATATTGGCATAGCCGCATACGAGAGTAGTCCCATAGGCGGGTTGATATTCATGGAATCTACTGCCATCGACCACGCGTGCGATTACTTCTTTCATGTCGAAAGATTTTTTTATATCAGTTGGGATGATGCCGTACAGATCATCTGCACTATAGAAAGGCTCTTCAACCTCATCTTTTTGTAGGGGCCATTTTTTTGGACTCTCCCATTGTTCGACTATTTCTCTCCCTATCGCTATAGCTTCTTCTTCACTATCAGCTGGATAATCACAGGTACCGCTAACTTGTGTATGTAGATCACATCCCCCAAGTTCATCGGCAGTTACGATCTCACCTGTAGCAGCTTTGACTAGCGGAGGGCCGGCCAAAAAAACAGCGCCAGTGCCTCTCACTATTACCGAATAATCTGATAAAGCGGGCACGTACGCGCCTCCGGCAGTACAATGTCCAAACACCAGGGCTAACTGTTTAACGTTCATTTTAGACAATGTACTTTGGTTGCGGAACATGCGACCAGCCATGTATTTATCTGGAAACAATTCAGATTGTAAAGGGAGAAATCCCCCGGCACTGTCGCAGAGGTGTATAATTGGTAGTTGGTTTTCTATGGCAATATCAAGCACCCGGACAATTTTCTTTACCGTTAAGGGGTACCACGCACCTCCCTTAACACTGCTATCATTGGCATTAATAATTACCTCTTTTCCATTTACGATACCAATACCAGTTATGCAGCTAGCGCTGGGCGAATCACCTTCATAGGCCATGTTTGCGGCGAGAGTTGAGAATTCAAGAAATGGGGTTCCAGGATCGAGTAACTTCTCGATGCGCTCCCTGGGCATCATTTTCCCATGCCCTGCGAGCCGGTCGATATCTTTTTGGGGCCTATCGTATCTCGCTTTTTTTTGCTTTAGTTTTAACTCTTCAGCTAAGCCTTTGTTATGGCGATAATTTTCCTGAAATTCTATCGAACCGGTCTGAATTAGAGATTTTATCCGAGCCATTATTCTTCTTCCTCAAGAGAAATCAGTTCTGCATTCTTTTCAAAAGACGTGTTGGCAGTAATGTTAACTTCCTTAATTACACCATCTCGGGGTGCAACGATGCTAATTTGCATTTTCATCGATTCAATAACAATTAAAACATCACCTAGCTTGACGCTATCTCCTGCATTACAGTTTGTCTTAACCACAATTCCCGGCATATCAGCTTTAATTACGTTATCGCTAACTCCTGCTTGCTGTGAAACGCTTATAGCGTCCTGATACGACAATGTGTGAGTTCGACCATCGAATCGGATATATATCGCGTCATCATCTCGCGCCCACCAGACGGTTTTCTTTTTACCGTCAACAATTAGTGTGAAGCAATGACTACTCACTTGAGCTACTGACGACACCTTGAAAGTAAATCCATTAGAGAGTATTTCTAATACAGGGCTGCACTTGATAAGCGATACCTCGATAGACTTTTCATCGAGTGAAAAATTAAACGGCTGCGCCATTACAAATTCCTCCATGTACCAATGGACGCGTAAGGTTCGGGGGTTTCTAACGCGAGTGCCCTAAAATCTTTCAGACTCATTGCGGCAATAGTTGCGACGGTGCTAATGTCTTTTTCAGAGAGAGGTTTAAATAAGAGGTTCGCCTTGTTTTTTTCCAGAAAGCCCGTATCAATAATCATTTCTTTAAAGTCGGTCGCTTCTAATATTTGACCTAAATAATCAATATTGCTACTTACCCCCAGTATTACTAGATCATTAAGAGCAGCAATCGCGTTCGAAATCGCGGCTTCTCGATCTTCCCCGAAACAGATTAGCTTACCTATCATAGAATCAAAGGCAGCAGATATAGTTTGCCCTTGCGAAATCCCGGAATCAAAGCGAATGTCACTAGCTTCAGGGACGGAAAGGATTTTGACATCTCCGGTAGCAGGTCTAAAGTCGTTATGAGGCTCCTCGCAACAAATACGGCACTCAATAGCGTGCCCAGATTGCTTGATTTCACTCTGTCTGTAGGGGAGAGTCTTACTGTCCGCTATGTGAAGCTGCGCCTCCACCAGGTCTAGGGAGCAAACCATCTCAGTCACAGGGTGCTCTACCTGCAGACGCGTATTCATTTCTAAAAAGTAAAAGGATCCATCCGGACTTAGGATAAACTCAACAGTACCTGCGTTTAGATATTTCGCTTTGGAGGCGAGATCGACCGCCGCAGTACAGATTTGGTCACGCAGTTCAACTGACAATGCCGGGGCGGGGGACTCTTCAATTACTTTCTGAAACCTCCGTTGTATCGAGCATTCTCGTTCATAGGCGTGGACAATATTGCCCTTACCATCTCCTAGTATCTGAACCTCAATGTGTCGAGGACTCTCAACGTAAAGTTCTGCATAAATACGGCTATCAGCGAAATATCTTTCGGCCTCGCTCATAGCTATCTTCGCTTGCTTTTCTAATGAGCCAGCTTCACGGACAATACTCATTCCCTTACCACCGCCCCCAGCGGACGCTTTTATCAATAATGGGAACCCAATTTTTTCTGCTTCTTTTAAAAATTTAGATAAGTCGTCAGTTTGAGTCACACTAGGTGCGATCGGGATTCCAGCTTTTCTCGCAAACTCACGAGAAATGATTTTATCTCCCATCAGTTTGATTACTTCAGGCTGTGGCCCTATGAATACAACATTATTTTTCTCTACTGCCTCGGCAAAGGCAGCATTTTCTGAGAGGAAGCCGTAGCCTGGGTGCAGGCATTGCGCCTCTGTTTCATTGGCGGCCTTAATGATCTGCTCGATATCCAAATATGCGGCGGTGGGAGTATCGCCTAGCAACTCGACTGACTTATCGGCGGCTTTCACGTGGGGTGCCATACGATCGACATGATGATATACGGCTATAGTCTCAATGCCTAACTCTTTTGCAGTGCGTATTACTCTACAGGCGATTTCTCCGCGGTTAGCAATTAAAATACTTTTGAACATGATGCGGACCGTACCCCTTACTAATAAGGATCCTTAGTTGTTGCGTATATGGTCATTATACTGAAAAATTTGGTAACCGCGCATAAAATTGTGAATATGGTTCGGTGATTTTTACTGCGGTCTAATCGCAATATATTTGGAAATAGGCAATGAAAGTTATTACGTACGAATATCACGGTGTTTTAGGTGTTGGTGTCTTGTCAAATGATGGTTTGTACATCAGTCCATTCGCTCTAAGCAAAGAGATTAGCGCATTAGGTCTGCTGGCTATAGTTGAAGCGGACGCTGCTGAGGTTCCACTGAAAACTATGGATGATTCAATTCCTCTTTGCGAGGTTAAAATCTTAGCTCCGATCCCTCGTCCAAGGAGGAATATAATTTGTGTTGGTAAAAATTATTTTGCGCATGTAACAGAGATCGCGGACCAAGGATTTGATACAACTGGCGGTCGAGGAGAGGCACCTGAGTTTCCGATTATTTTTTCAAAATTTCCAGAGTGTGTGATTGGGAGTGAAGATGAGATCATTCACAACTCTAAGGTGACAAACCAACTAGATTACGAGGCAGAGTTGGCGGTAATAATTGGATTGCCAGGTCGAGGTATAAAGAAAAGTGACGCGATGAATTATGTTTGGGGCTATACGTTAGTCAATGATGTGAGTGCCCGCGATGTACAAGGTCGTCATAAGCAATGGTTGCTCGGGAAGTCTCAAGATACATTTTGTCCAATGGGACCTATTGCCGTTTCAAAGGATTTAATCGACCTGTCGAATACCGAGATTAAGTGTTGGGTGAATGGCGAGTTACGTCAGAGTGGAAATACTGCTTCTATGATTTTTGATGTACCCACTTTAATTGAGACAATTTCCGCAGGGATCAGTCTATACCCAGGTGACATAATTGCCACGGGGACGCCTGCGGGGGTTGGGGCTGGATTAAATCCTCCCCGATTTCTAGGTCACGACGATCTAGTAGAAATTCATTTGTCAGAAATAGGTACTCTGAGGAACAGGGTGAGCGCTACAAGTTGATTCAGGTAGTCAATCTACGGTAAATATCCGCTACCTTTAGAGGCAGCTTTTCTACTTCGTCGATAACAGCATAGTTTGCGTTGCCATACATGTGCGGCAGATATTCTTGCGCTTCATTATCGATAGTTATACAAAAGGCATGTACGCCCTCCTGTTTCATTTCCAGAAGAGCGTGTCGAGTGTCCTCTATTCCGTATTGACCTTTGTAGCCGCCATAATCTTCAGGTCGACCATCAGACAACGTAATTAATAATTTTGTTCTCGCTTGTGTATCTTGAAGCAATTTCCCTAAATGTCTTATAGCGACGCCCATGCGGGTGTAGGCTTTAGGACGTATGCCACTGATCCGTTGCTTCACCACCTCGGAGTACGATTCGTTAAACTCTTTTATAGAGTAGACTTCACAACGCTTATTAGTACGTCCAGAGAAACCGAAGATAGCGTATCGATCACCAAGAAGTTGCAGCGCTTCGCAAAGTAAGACCAATGATTCTCTTTCAGCGTTATTGACCCACCCAAGAGTAGAACCACTCATATCAACCATAAACATAACTGCGATATTTCTTTCTACATTTTTATAGCGAGTGTACAAATGTTCACTCATTTCTTCTCCTCTCGCTAAGTCCGTATACGCCTCAATTAGCGCGCCCAAATCTATATCATCGCCATCGCATTGGCGTCGTTGAGGTCGGGATTCTCCTAAGACTGCCTCAAAACTTCGTTTTATTTCCTTTAATACTCCCTTGTGCTTCTCCAAAGTTTCATCAATAAATGTTTCATCACCAGGTGGGACGGTCAGTTCACGTAAGGTACAGAAGTCTTCACGGAACCTTTGCCGAGTACAATCCCACTCTTTGTACTGGAATGTCCCTTCGTTCTGAAGATCAAGCTCTGAGCTATCGGCTTCTCCATTTGATTGTGGGAGCAATTCATCAGAATAATCACTTTGCTCCGAGGGATCCATGTGACTATCAGGAATTTCTCCGAAGTCTTGGATAATCGAACCTAGAAGCTCCTTTAAATCCTCACTCATGTCCACCGGTTGTCCATCAAGGGTTAATTGCAGGTTCATATTACTATCCTGACCGTCGTTATCTTCGGCTTGGGAAAGCTCTAACGTTTGATTCTCTAGCGACTCCATCTCAGCATCGTTTTCAGTTCCAGTGTTATCTTCTAGTATTTTCTCCAGAGCCTTTTGCAACGCAGCTTTCTCTTGCTCTACTCGCGAATAAAATGTCTGCCTAATTCGATCTAAATACATTACTCCCTGGTATGCTTGTAATGGTGGCAATTTAACATCGGAGAATTTATCTATTAGTTTGAGGCTATCAGCTGCAGTTGCATCTGCCTCTTGGAGTTCGATAGACTTCGATCGCCATGACTCCCAGAGTTCGACGCTGTCTGAGTCGTGTAACTGGAATTGTTGAAGTTCTCTGTTTAGACCTGGGAAGTCGCGGGCGATGCAAGCATCTAGCCGAATGCACTCAAGTCGGTTAAAGATCTCTACATGGTCCGATGAGTCATAGGTGTCTTTAAACGCTTCTAATATTTGGTGCTGCCACGTCCCGTACCAGGTCTGGGCCCATAAATGAACAGCGGTAAGCTTATATAGTGTAAAATTTTCCTGTGGCGCGGGGAACAGATCCACCGCCTCAGGGAGAAACAGAGCCTCGGTATTGGTGAACGTTTCTAAATCGCTCGATATTTTAAGGTCCCGACCGCCGAGACCTCGTATGAAATGCTGCAGGAAGCCGCTAGTTTCATTGAATGAGCATTGTACTTCCTCGATCTTGGTTTTTTCCATAAAGCCATCAATGTTTTCCAATGCGGCTATCGCTGCTCCTAAACCATGGTTATCAAAGTTTTGTAAAACTAGATCGAGCCATTGCTGCACCGTTACGTCCCGCATTGTCGCGAATGCTTTAGGAGCGAGCGATACGAATTGAGCTCCTAGCTCATGGTTAGAGGCAGATATTAACTCAGCCCATTTATAGATGAATTGCTGCTGGGCGTCAGATAGTTCCGCTATTTGTGAAACAATTTCATCCGCATTTGAGTGCCTTGCGAAAGCCTCGATCGTAAGCTTCTCTAGATCTTTTTTGATCCTAATACGATTAAGGAGATTTTGTCTCGACTGTACACTCATGCTTGTCGGTTCTCTTTAAGATGCTTGCTAAAATATACTGCGACTAAGCTCATGTACCGCTTGAAGCATATCGCTCTCGTCAGTAAGTGCCTGAGCGATAGCTGTGTCGGTCGCCTCAACTGGCGCAATGTCTTGCCCCATTAACTTGGCGGCATTGACTAATAGGCGAGTACTAGCTCCTTCTTGTAAGCCATTCCCCTTTAAATTTCTCGTCATATTGCCAAATTTCACTAACTTTTCGGCCATGGCAGCATCTATCTTACTTTCTGTCTCCACTATAACTTGCTCAATTTCAGGCTTAGGATAATCAAACTCTAGAGCAACGAACCTCTGTCTAGTACTTTGCTTTAGATCCTTTAATACACTTTGATAGCCGGGGTTATATGAAATTGTTAAACAGAAGCTTGAAGGTGCCTCTAAGAGCTCGCCGAGTTTTTCAATTGGTAGTAGACGCCGTCCATCACATAAAGGATGTATCACTACAGACGTATCTTTCCGCGCTTCAACAATTTCGTCAAGGTAGCAAATATATCCATGTCTAACGGCACTAGTCAGCGGGCCGTCTACCCAAACGGTCTCGCCACCTTTAATTAAGTAGCGACCGATCAAATCTGACGCGGTTAGGTCGTCGTGACAGGCGACCGTTACCATCGGGATTTTTAAGTACCACGCCATGTATTCGACAAAACGAGTTTTGCCGCAACCAGTCGGACCCTTCAGAAGAATGGGCAGCTGATTTTTATACGAAGCTGCAAATATCTTTATTTCATCGCCGACTGGCTCGTAATAAGGCTCATCATTGATAAAATTCTGTTCGTTTTTTATTGTTTTTGTAACCATAATTTCGTGTTCTTTAATAATCTGGATGACTTGTTTATATTAATGTTGTCTCAGCTATTGCCAATGTTCTAGCCTAAAGCGCGAGGCCTGTCTTCTTGTTGCTTCCTGCCCCGCATGGAAAGTTAGCTTAGATGAGTACTTTCAGTCAATTACAAAACTAAAATTAGGATACCCACAATGTTGAAAAAAATTAATCCAACTTCAATAGTTGAGCCCTTTAATAATGCGTACCATCATGTTGTAGTGGTCCCGCCAAATGCTAGGCTAGCTTATATTTCTGGCCAGATTGGTCTTCGTCCCGATGGCTCGTTGCCGACTACGGTTGAAGAGCAAGCCGATCAAGCATGGTCGAATGTGATGGAAGCACTGAAAGCAGTTGGCATGGGTAGCTCGGATATTGTAAAAGTTACGGCTTATCTGATAGAAGAAAGTGAGTACGGGGCGTTTGCTGCAGCGCGTCAAAAGTACATTGGCGAAGCTCGGCCTGCATCAACCGCTCTTTTAGTGAAGCAACTTATATCTGCTGAGTGGCGAGTGGAGATAGACATTGTTGCCGCTGCCGAGTAAGGTAACTAGCACTTAGGTGTATTTTTTGTAAAAAAATACTTTGCGTCTTTTAAGCCATAGACTCAAGTGCTTTGTACGAGTAGTCTATCGATAAAACATTATAGCGCCGCGCAGCGCGCGCCTGAGATGGTAAACGTAACATCAGTTTTAGGGTTGGAGGTATTGTTATGGAAGTGGGTGCATTTTATCTCCCGTCGGTAGGGCGGGTTTCTGATATAAAACAAGGAATGGCTGGGAAAAAGACTTCGCTTTACCAGCAAATGCTTAGAGAGATTACTGAGCAGGTTCAATACATGGATGAATACGGCTATTACGGGGCCGGTTTTACTGAGCACCATTTTCATGTAGAGGGTGAGGAAGTTTCTACTAACCCAGTAATGCTTGACATGTACTTTGGCATGCAAACAAAAAACATGCGTTTCGGACAGTTGGGGAATGTTCTTCCTTCAAGAAATCCAATTAACTTAGCAGAAGATATAGCTATGTTGTCGCAGATGCTAGGTGGTAGAGTTTTTGCTGGATTTGCTAGAGGCTATCAACCTCGTTGGGTAAATATTTTAGGCCAACAGGTTGGCTTATCTGATCCTGCCGCAGGGGAAGAGTATGAGGAGTTAAAGCGTTCACTTTTTGAAGAGCATTTTGAAATAGTTATGAAGGCTTGGAAAGAAGATACCTTTAGCTTCCAAGGTAAGCATTGGCAAGTACCGACTAAGGATATTAAATGGGCTGCGGCCGACGTGGCACATAAATTTGGCCAGGGTTGTAATGCTGACGGAATAATAGAGGAAATAGGTATTGCTCCCCCCACATTTAATAACATGATTCCTGATATGTTTATGCCGTTTGCGACCTCAGAGCGCTCTATTAAATGGGGAATGGCGAGGGGTATTACGCCAGTGACTATAATGACGCATTTTGATGTTGTTAAAGAGCATTTTCGTGCAGGGATGGAAGCGGCTAATGAAGCTGGAAAGAACTATAAATTTGGTCAAGGTATGGCGATGAGTCGAGAACTTATTGTGGCTGATACTGATGCTGAGGCTGAAGAGATCGCCCGCGAGGCTGGAGCTTTTATCTGGAATGAATTTTTTGTTCCTTTTGGTTTCAATGCCGCGATCGCTGGGCCGGGCGAAGGTCCGTTTGATGTTCCCGCCACTTTTGAGGCTATGGTGGAAAGAGGCCTGGTTATCCACGGTAGTCCCGACACGGTGAATCGTAAATTAGAAGTGCTACTGAAGCAGCTTCCAGTAGATAATTTCTGGATGTTTATTTACAACCACATGCCGCATGACGCATGTATGAAGAGCTTGGAATTATTAACGGAGAAAGTTTGGCCTAACTTTACTGACAAAATTAATCCCAGTAGTTCGGCTAAAGTCGCCTCTGCCTGATATAGTGGTCTGATACCTTGCAGGAACTTTTCGTTCCTCCAAGGTGTTATCCGGCTTAGGGTTGGATGCGCCCTAAGGATTTTGTTGTAATTTGATTTCCATATCTAACGCGATTTTACCTGTGTTTTTAGCCATAGGTTTTGGCTATGTGTTAGCGCGATGGAATGATTCTATAAGTAAGTCCGGCAAAGGGTTGGTCAAGTTCGTTTTTTGGGTGGCCCTCCCTTCTATGCTTTTCATAAAAGTAGTAGATACATCTCTACCGTCTGAAGTCCCTTGGCACTTTTTATCGGCATTCTACATCCCCTCGATTGCTATTTTCTTTTTCGGAGCCTTTATCGCCAAGCGTGTTTTTTCTTGGAAACACGAAGAACTCGGCATTGCAGGAGTGACATGCTGCTATGGAAATCTTGCACTACTTGGACTACCGATTATCTTAAACTCCTTCGGTCCTGTATTTCTGACGCCAGCACTAATATTAATAGCATCACAAAGTACTATTTTATTTGGCTTGACTATTTTTTGGTTGGAGAAAGAGCCAGACGAAACTAGATTTCGGAATATCTTGAATCTTTTTGTCCGCAAGGTACTTGGGAACCCTATTGTATTGTCATTAGTTTTAGGCTTTTTAGTTAACATCTTTGAGATTTCTGTGCCAAGTATTCTGAGAAGTTCACTTGATCTTTTTAGTATCGCGGCACCCGGCTGTTCCTTATTTGCGCTCGGGGTATGCCTTGCGGGCTATCGGCTTACTCTTAATAACACGACAGTTTTAGGGTTCGTAGTTATGAGAAATTTTTTTCATCCATTATTAGTCCTAGGTTTATGCACTTTCTTGGATGTCTCTAATCATTGGAAGGCAGTGGCTGTTCTTTTCGCTGCCATGCCTACTGGAATAAATGCTTTTATATTCGCCGAGCAATACGAATTAAGACAGGAAGCAGTTTCCATGACAATTATATTGTCTACAATAGTCTCCATGTTTACACTTACTGTCCTAGTATATGTTTTTAAGGTTATCTAATGGCCCACTTCTCTAAGCAGCGGATCTGGGTTTATTCTAGGGTCATTGAATATTTTGGAGTATGTTAAATAGATCATGGATGAAGTTAAGACAGTAGCCTCTTTGAACCGCGATATTCTTCTAGTAGAAGATCACAAAGATATTGCTGAACTAGTCTATGATTATTTAGAGAACGTTGGTTACCGAATCGATTACGCGGATAAAGGCGGGCTAGCGAAAAAGCTTGCTTCGGCGAATTCTTATGACGCTGTCGTACTTGATCGAATGCTTCCTGACATTGATGGTCTAGAAGTATGTCAATACCTACGAAACGAATTGATGTTCAGTGGGCCAATTATCATGCTCACGGCTCGAGATACTCTTGCCGACAAGTTAGCCGGATTTGATGGTGGGGCTGACGACTATTTGGTCAAGCCTTTTGACTTAGAAGAGCTTTCGGCTCGATTAAACTCTTTAATGAGGCGTTCTAATCCTGTTTCTAATGTAGAAGTCTTAACTATAGGTGATCTCACCATTGATCTGTCGACTCGTCAGGCGGAGCGTCAAGGGCAGCCTTTATCTTTATCCCCGATTGGTCTGAAAATACTAACGCTACTTATGACCGCATCCCCAAAAGTTGTCAATCGACAGCAAGTAGAAAAAGTTATTTGGGAAGATCTGCCGCCGGATAGCGATGCACTTAGGAGCCATTTGTACAATCTAAGGAAAGTTGTAGACAAGCCGTTTAACTATCCGTTGATTCACACCGTACATGGTGTCGGGTTTAGACTAAGTCATGAAGCGTGATCGTAAAAATCCATTAAACAATAGAATTTTAAAGGCATTCATTTTACAAGTAGTGCTAATTAGTGGCACCGCTATTTCAGGAATATATCTTGCAGAGTTTGCCATTCAGGAACTATTGATAGACTCGGCACTAGAGCGCGAAGCAGACTATTTCTGGGCGCGTAGAGCGATTGAGGCGAGTACTCCCGCGCCCAATACAAATACCCTAATAGGTTATCTGTTTGACACTTCAGATATAGCTATCCCCTCTGAGTTTTCTGACCTAGGTATGGGAATCCATGCTATATCGACTCCTGTTGGTCGGTCTGTTGTTCATGTCAGCGAAAATCTAGATAGCAAACTGTTTTTAGTTTTTGATGCAAATAGTGTGACTGAAGCAGCTAGTTACTTCGGTTTATTTCCACTTGTTCTAATGTTGATAGTTCTCTATTCATCTGCATGGTTCGCATACGGAATCACGCGTAGAGCGGTATCTCCGGTAATTAAACTTGCTCGGAGTGTAAGAGGAATTGAACTGGATAAGCCAGGCACGAAGCGGTTTGTCGATGTTTATGAAAGTAGTCCAGTAGATGCGGAGATAGAGACATTAGCTACCGCGTTACAACATCTATTAATGCGCGTTGAGCAATCTATTGAGCGGGAGAGGACCTTTACAAGAGAAGCCAGTCACGAGCTTCGAAGTCCTTTGACAGTTATCAGAATGGCTAGTGATAATTTAATAAAAAGAAGTGATTTACAGTCTAGCTCGTTGATTCTAATTGAGAGAATCCAGCGAGCGGCGAAAGACATGGAGGAACTCACTGAAATACTGCTGCTGCTTGCGAGAGAGTACGAAGAAGTACTGACCAAGGAAGATGTGCTTGTAAATGATGTGGTACGCGATGAATTGAACCGCTGTCGCGTTATCTACGGAACTAAAGACTTAGAGATAACGATGCATGAAACCGAAAGATTGGTAATTCGTGCTTCTGAGCGAGCTATTGCTATTGTATGTGGAAATCTTTTACGAAATGCGTGTTTATATACTGAACACGGCGAAGTTAGCGTTACAGTAGCAGAGGATTACATACTTATTTCTGATAGTGGGCAAGGGATGACTTCTCAAGGTGTTGACAACGCTTTTAACGCAGATTATAACCCTGCCAATGCGCAAGGGAACGGGATTGGATTAAGTCTCGTAAAGCGGATAACTGACAGGTTTGGTTGGACTATAGCGGTTGAAAGTGAGCATCGCAAAGGGACGCAAATTAAGTTGTTTTTCCCGGCCACAGAAATAATAGATATTCAGGCCTAACTCAGTACCTTTATTTAGTGACCAAACTTCGAACTGCGCTGTCTTTGGATTCTAAGTCTGCAGCTAGTTCTTTGAAATCAATAGCGTGGGGCACTGCTATGCCTTTTTGGCACGCAGGTCTTTTTTCTAAGCGCTCAAGCCACGCCTCTAAGTTAGACAGTCCTTCTACTTTTGTTCCGCCCCAAAAATGAATCCGAATCCAGCACCAATTGGCGATGTCTGCAATAGAATATTCGTCGCACAAAAATTCACGCCCTTCAAGTTGCCTATCTAGGACCTCGTAAAGGCGACGACATTCATTGTGATATCGCTCTATGGCTGAAGGTAACTTTTCGGGAAAATAGCGATAAAAAATGTTTGATTGACCCATCATTGGACCAATACCTGACATTTGAAACATTAACCATTGAGTTACTCGTGACTCGCCCTTTTCGTCGGTAGGAATTAATTTTCCACTCTTTCTAGCCAAGTACAGCATGATGGCACCGGATTCAAAGATTGCTAGGTCTTCATTATCGCGATCAACTATCGCGGGAATTCGTCCGTTAGGACAAATTTTTATGAACCAATCTTCTTTTTGATCACCTTTCATAATGTCCACGTGATGTGTGGTATATGCCATACCAATTTCTTCGAGCAACACAGAGACTTTCCAGCCGTTTGGAGTAGAATCGGTATATAAATCAATCATCGCAAACCTTTTGTACAATTTGTTTAATTATCAAAATACTATAAGTAGTTTTTGCTTCTGTTGAAAGAGTAAGTTGCACAAACTAACTATTTTCCACTGCGCTTATCTGAACCCTGTTATCGTGAAATGCGGCACCCCCAACTGGCCCGGACGGATCGGATCCTGTTAAGACGTTAATTCCCAGTCCAGACTTAAAAGCGGAGTTCGGCCAGATACTTTCGGCTATCACTACGCCGGCATTGACCCCGTCAAAGATTTTCACCCGTAACTCTAGACTTCCTCGTTTGTTCGACACCACTATCCAGTCATCCTGTTCTACGCCTAGTGATTTTGCATCCAAAGGATTTATCATAAGAGTTGGATATTTCTCCCGTTTTTGAGATGTGGTCGTTTCTGTGAACGAGGAGTTTAAAAAATGCCTAGCGGGAGCCGTAACCAGTCGAAAAGGGAATGACAAATTTGACTCCTCTATCACCTCCCAGTGATCTGGCAAGGCGGGCATCTCTTTAATTAAGCCAGTATCTTGGAATTTTCTAGCTTCCACCCCCCATACTTTCTGCTGCTCTGACCAGTTAGCGCGAAAATGCCATAATTTGTCCGCATGGCCGAACCCATTAATAAAATGAGATGTTTCGAAGTCAGGCTGTACGTCAAACCATTTCTCTTTTTCTAAAGTCTCGAGATTGTTCCAGCCAGATTTAACTAAAGTCTGATCAATAATTTCTCGGGCAGATAAATTAAAGCCTTCATGCGAGGCGTTTAGTCTTTTAGCCAGGTCACAAATTACTTCATGATTTGAGCGACACTCGCCGGGAGGCGTGATCAGTTTTGGACCAAAATGAATATGTTGATGACCGCCGCTTTGATAAAAATCATCATGCTCCATAAACATTGTAGCTGGTAGAATAATATCGGCCATTTCTGCAGTCTCTGTCATAAACTGCTCGTGGACACAGGTAAATAGATCCTCTCTTTCAAAACCACTACGTACTAGATTGAGATTAGGTGCGACTGACATCGGATTAGTATTTTGGATAAAAAGTGCTTTAACGGGAGGGCCTCCACTTAAGGTCGACGGAACACCAGTCAGAATTTCCCCGATTCTTGATTGATCTAGCAGCCGTACGGCGGGATCTATTGCATCTAGACCCTCGATAAGAGTCTTATCCCAGTGATAGATGCCGCTATTAGCTAACAACGCGCCACCACCTTCGTAAAGCCACGAACCGGTAATCGCTGCTATCGACGCCACTGCATGCATACTGTTTGCGCCGTTTCTTTGACGCGTGAAGCCATACCCTAGTCTCAGGAACGTTTTCTTATTTTCTCCGATTAAATTGGCGAGTCCTATGATGTCATCCTCAGAGATACCACAAATTTGACTTGCCCAACGGGGAGTATGCTTTGTCAGATGCTGCTCTAAAATATCAGAGTCTTTCGTGTATTTTTTAAGGTAGGCTCTATCAGCCATATTGCCTTTAAATAAGTGATGCATGATTGAGCAAGCAAGTGCGCCATCAGTACCAGGCTTGACTGCGATAAATAAGTCGGCTTGCTTAGCGGTAGCATTTCTATAAGTGTCGACTACCACAATTTTCGCGCCATGATCTCGGCGAGCTTTAAGCGCATGATTCATGACATTCACTTGAGTTACGGCGGCATTAGTACCCCAAATGACAATCACGTCAGACTTTTGCATCTCACGAGGGTCCACACCTGACATTCGACCCGATCCTGCCAAGTAACCGCTCCAAGCGAGCGAGACACAGATCGTACTATGATAGCCAGAATATTTCTTTACATGCCGGAGTCTATTTATTCCATCCCGCATAAGTAAACCCATAGTGCCAGCGTAATAGTAGGGCCATATGGATTCAGCGCCATAATCACTTTCTATTTTTAAGAACTTTTGGACAACTTCGTCAAGAGCTTCATCCCAGGATATAGGAGCAAATTTTCCACTTCCTTTTTTACCGATGCGCCTTAGTGGTTTAGTAATCCGGTCGGGGTGGTGAGTCCTTTCAGCGTAGCGTGCGACTTTGCTACAAATTACGCCATCGGTATAAGTATTATCTTTCGCGCCTCTTACCCGCCCTATGTGGGTAGGTGAAAGTACCTCTATTTCCAGAGCGCAGGTAGATGGACAATCATGTGGACAAGCACTATTTATAAACGTCATGTTACCCCCCCTCATGGTTAATCTAGGCCTTATTTCTTATTGTACGCACTTTTACGTAGATACTATATTTTATTTTTTGGTCAATAACGTAATTGATCAGATAATTTTTTGAGTGGTTTTTTTCTGTTATCCAGCATATTCTCTTGTGCAAATAAACCTGTGGTGGAGAAAAATTAGATGAAACTTCGTAAAGTCGTTAGTTCTGACGGTTTGAGATTGAATGTAGCAGAATGCGGGAATGAAGAAGGGCCATCAATACTTTTCATTCACGGTTGGTCACAATCGTACCTGTGCTGGATGAATCAGTTAGAAAGTCAACTCGCTGAAAGGTTTAGGTTGGTGGCATTCGATCTTAGAGGTCATGGTGCTTCCGAGGCACCTCAAGAAGAATCTGCATACACTAGCACTGCTCAATGGGCTGACGATGTGAAGGCGGTAATTAATGAGCTGGGATTAGGGAAAACTCTGTTAGTTGGTTGGAGTTACGGTGGATTAGTTATTTGCGATTACATACGAGAGTATGGCTATGATTGTGTCAGTGGTATTAATTTTGTTGGTGCAACGGTGAAGCTTAACGAGGCGGCGATAGGGCCGTTTATAGGGCCAGGGTTTTACGACCATTTTGAAGCGGCCACTTCTGATAACCTTCAACTAAGCGTCGATGCGATGCGAGTCTTCGTAGAAGGTTGCTTCACTAAAAAGTTATCGAGAGAGGATTACGAGAGAATTCTTTGTTTTAACATGGCTGTGCGGCCTGACGTGCGAGCTAGTATAGCTGCTCGGGACCTCGATAACAGTGACCTCCTAGAAGAGATCTCTTCTCCTGTTTTGGTGTCTCAGGGTGAGGAAGATATTGTAGTGCTACCTTCTATGGCTAAATTTATATTGGATAACTGCGGTGTTGCCGAAGGAAGTTATTACGAAGGAGTAGGGCACGGCCCGTTTATAGAGGACGTTGACCGCTTCAATGCCGAGTTGACGACCTTTGTCGACAAAGTAGTCTGAACTGAAATAAAAGGAGAAGGAGCATTGCTTTCGGGAACTAACTTAGTGTCTACCTCCTGGCTTGAGCGGCACTTGAATATGAGCTCGCTACGATTGTTCGACACAACTGTTGATTTGAAAACTCAATCTGATGGAACTGGTTATCTTCCTATCAGTGGTTATGACCGTTGGGCTAAAGATCATATTCCTGGCGCTGGGTTTTTAGATGTAATTCAGGAGCTATCGGACCCGGAAAACTCAGTTCCGTTTATGATGCCTCCTCCCAAAAATTTTGGGGCAGCAATGCAGAGATACGGGGTGGCTGACGACTCAGTCGTTGTGCTGTATGGGAGAGGGTCGCCGATGTGGGCTACTCGAGTTTGGTGGATGTTACTTTCTATCGGTTTTCACAATGTCGCTGTTTTAGATGGCGGATGGGAGAAATGGAGCAAGGAGGGGCGCAGAACGGAGTCACAATTTAAACCATATCCTTTAGGTAAGTTAAGTATTAAACCTAAGCCCGAGCTTTGGGTTGGGAAAGAAGAGATGCGTGAGGCTGAGAATGACGAGGACATAGTTGTTATCAATGCACTTTCTCCGGACGTTTATTCCGGCAAACAAAATCGGTATGGTAGACCGGGTCATCTTAGAGGTTCATACAATGTTTATTATGGCTCTATATTAAACCCAGAGGATTCAACATTTTTACCTATAGGAAATTTAAAGGCTCGATTTTTAGAAAGCGGCGCATTGAAAGCCCGAAAAGTATATACCTATTGCGGTGGCGGTATATCTGCGACCATGGATTGTTTAGCGCTACATGCCTGTGGACAACTGAATGTTGCCGTTTATGACGGCTCCATGTCGGAATGGGTTAGAGATGAAAGTTTAGAACTTGTTATCGGCAGCGAGCCTTAAGTATTTTACGACTCGCCAGTATCTTCCGGCCAAACTTTGTTTAGACTTCGCATTGCGCCCATCGCATTAGGCCAGCCAGCGTAATGTGCTGTATGAGCGATCATCTCAACTAGTTTTTCACGGGGCACTCCAAGTCTCTTTGCGGCGGCGAAATGGAAATGCTGTTCGGGCTCTCGCGCTAGAGCCGTCAATATGGTGCAAGTTATCAAGGATCGCTCTTTGAGTTCGAGATCTTCGCCTTGCCAGACCCTGCCGAACAAGTGCTCTAGAGAGTAATCTCTCAAATTTTGTGGCAATCCATCCACTCCATTTGGATTGCCGCAAAGCTTATCTAATAACTCTCTCCCTTTTTCTTTTCTATCGTCAGTCATTATCGTTTCTCTTTTATTGTTTGTTGGTGTTAGGTACTTCTAGCTTGACCATTCTTCAAAATGAATTTTGGTTTCTAGCGGCTCTCTCGATACCGGGCCAAATTTACCGCTAGGAAAACCTATAGGGATGGTAGCAACCAACCCATGGTCGGTGGGTATTTTATAATACGCATGAATCTCATCTTCAAACATTTGATGCATGGTGGTCAAGCTTGCTCCAAGACCGAGCGCACGCGCAGCAAGGAGAATATTCTGAACACACGGATAGATAGAGCCATATGAGGGGGGCGCTTTGCCGACACGGTCTTGTTCTTTGACATTAAAAGGCCAATCTCGTTTTCCTAATACCATAAGTATCACGGGCGCTTCGTGCATGTGCTCAGATAAATACAGAGCAGAGCGTATCGTCCGTCCATACTTTGTCGAGGTATCTGGTTCAAGCAGTCCATCACCAAAACGATTTTTCAGCCAGAAATCATAGCGTTCGCCAAAAAATTTCTTTTTTTCAGGATCGGTTATTACGACAAATGCCCAAGGCTGAGAATTTATGCCGCTGGGCGCCTGTATTCCTGCATCAAGAATTTTTTCAACCATCTCGATTGGCACAGGATCTTTCTTAAGTCTTCGCATGGATCTGAGGCTATAAATAATCTCAAAAATATCACCTTCACTTGCCATTAGTGTATTTTCCCCTAACATATAATATTTGTATCATTCCATATCGAAGGTATATGTCATTTAATCAAAGGTAAAGAGAAAATAACGCCTGAGTTTTCCACGAGGCGGTCACAAGATAAGATTCATGAACAAGGGGAGGGGAAGACATGCGTGAGGTTGCCGAGCCATTTTCGATAAATATACCTGATTCTCAGTTAATAGATTTGGAAAATAGGCTACGAAATAGCCGCATTCCAACTCAGATCGATAACTCAGATTGGAATTATGGAACAGAAGCAAATTATATTTCCGAGTTAGTTGATTATTGGCTAGATGAATATGACTGGCGAGTGCAGGAAGACATGCTCAATAATGTTCTGCCACAGTACACCTTGGATATTGATGGGAGAAAAATTCATTATGCTCACGTAATGTCCGACAACCCCAAAAATTTGACGATCGTCCTGACTCACGGGTGGCCGGGCTCATTTTTGGAGTTCTATAAGGTAGCCCGCCGACTAACGCATCCCGAGGAGTTTGGCGAGGATAAAGATCAAGCTTTCAATATTATTTGCCCTTCGATGACTGGCTATGGTTGGTCAGAGCCATTACTAGACAGTGGTTGTGACGTTCGCAAGGTAGCTGAGCGACAAGTCAAACTACTGCGTGCTTTAGGTATTGAGCGTTACGGCGTACAAGGTGGGGATTGGGGCGGTATAGTGAGTCCGCATATGGCACTGTTGGCTCCTGATTCTGTTGTTGGAGTACACCTAAATATGTGCTCAACAGCTTCCACCGACGATCCTGAAGAGGCGAGAGCACAAGGGGTTGTCACTGGGCCTTTTTGTATCAGTAGAGAATACGATCGAGAGCAAAAAGGCTACGCCGTAATACAAGGATTGAAACCCGATCAATTGAGTTTTGCACTTAATGATTCTCCCCTAGGATTAGCTGCTTGGATAATTCAATGTTTTCATATGTGGGGTGATATTGACGGTGATCTCGAATCACGTTTTACAAAAGATGAACTGATTACTAATATTTTGATCTACTGGTTTACTCAGTCTATGCCGTCTGCTATTCGTCTTTACTGCGAATCCATGAGAGCGAATACTTTTGGCCCAGTAAGAGACTTCGTCAAGACACCTACCGCAGTTGCACTTTTCAAAGATATCCCCAAGCCAAAAAGAGAGTGGGCGGAAAAGGAATACAATATTGCGCGATGGACGGTGATGCCATCTGGAGGACACTTCGCAGCGCTTGAGGAACCAAAATTGTTAGCGGACGACGTACGAGAGTTTTTCGGTAATTTACAGGGATAGAATTAATAGTCAGGGGTATATTGATGAGCAAGATTTACGGAGAGGCGCACAGATTGTTTCAGGGGAACTTTGGGACTACTGATATGGCGACTCGATTAGAAGAGGTTATTGTAAAGACTGAATTCGACGATGCGGATGTTGCTTTTATTGAATGTAGAGACATGTTTTTCCTCTCGACAGTTGATCACGCAGGCAGACCAACGGTCTCGTACAAGGGAGGCGATATTGGCTTTGTTCGGGTAGTTGATCCCACGACCCTGGCGTTCCCAAGTTATGATGGCAACGGTATGTTTTATTCCATGGGCAACTTACATCAAAATCCGAGTGTCGGAATATTATTCATCGATTTCGAAGTTCCGCATCGCATGAGACTACAAGGGAAAGCCTCGATAGTAGACAATGATCCACTTCTTCAGGAGTATTTAGAAGCCGACTTAATTGTCAGAGTTAGTCTCGAACAGACTTGGGTTAATTGTCCGCGCTATATCCATCGATATAAAAAACTTCAGACTTCTAAATATGTGCCGAAGTCTAACGTTGAGACGCCGCATGCTGTTTGGAAGCGTATAGATGCGGTTCAAGATGTTTTGCCTGAAAAAGATCAGGGCAAGGCAGCGGTGTCGGGCGGCGAACTAACTTTTGAAGAGTATGTCGAATTGCAGCGCAAAGGAGACGCATAATTTCTCGCTATATCATTTGCGATACCCATTGATTTTATCAGTAATTGTGCTGTGAAATTTTGCGAGGGCGGGCTCATTAAGCCCGAAGGTGATATTGTTTTGCGCCCCAGTATAGAAACCTTTTTGAGTTCCTTCGCCCACGGGAAAATCTTCATTTTCGGTGACGTGTAATACAAGCTCAAGATTCTTGTCCCAATGCTGCTTTGATTTTTCATCGCAGCATTCGTCAGGCGTGTAAAGCGAAACTTGCATTACAGTTTCATTGACCGGATCCTTGCCTGGGAAAATTTGCCACAATTCAATATGATCCAGCTGCCAAACAAGCACCACATTAGGAAATAGAATATAAATTGACACTATATGCGGAAGAATATTCCATTCGGTCTTGGGCAAATTCCGCAGCTCGTCAATGCTATGACGCGCGAATACCAACCTGAAGTGATCGCCGGCCGGATCAAATGTGCCTAGGTTATGATAAAAAATATTACAGATAGATTCTTTATGAAGAACGCAGAAATGGTACGACTCCATGAAGGTATCCATCACTAATTTCCAATTCATACGTTTTGTTAACGAGCGACTTTCGTGGTGATAGAAATTTCCGAGGTCAAAGTGTTTGAGATCGTCGTTTATTGTGCTCATGTGGCTTTTAATTGCTAATGAGACGCCTGGTGCTGGCATCACCCAAAGTAAGCCGTCAAGTTCTGTTGCTTCCAGTTCGACTAGGTGATGGTCCGATTTAGGAGAGTGTTCAAATGATATCTCTTCTGGTCGATTTATTAGGCTACCCTTTAAGTCATATTTCCATGAATGATAGGGACAATTAAAGTATTTTCTTTTACCACAGGATTCCGCCACCCGAGCTCCTCGGTGACGACACACGTTTAAGAAGGCATGAAATTTTCCAGATTCATCTCGAGTTAAAAGTAAAGGTTGTTGACTTAAATCGTGCGTAAAATATGTATTTTTTTTAGGGAGTAGGTTGCTCAGGCCAACACAAAGAGGTGTCTTCTGAAATAATATCGAGCATTCCTTTTGTGAGACCGCCTCGGACGTATACTCGCTTACCGGTTGCTTGTATATCTGCTCAGCCAATGCTGTTGTTGAGTCATCAATATATTCAAAGATCTGTTCGCCGACCTTAATTTGCTCTGATTGTTGCAATGTTACCCGCCCCCCTAGGCTCTAGTTAGGAGTGTTCAGTATAAGCACAAAGGGTTTAGAGATAGAAATCTGATTTATTTAAGTGGTATATTCATTGCTCATCACAAATTTGGGGGAGCAATCAAAAATGTCAGCGAAACTAGAAATTCCAGCGATCGCGGGTGTGCCTGAAACTCATCATCGAGGAGCCGAAGACCTACCGTTTGTTTATTTCGCGGATGGGGTTAAATTTCAGTTGCTGCAATACGATATCGAGGGCGGACTTTGGGTAGTCAGAACGATTTTTGAGCCCGGAGTTACTATACAGAAGCACAAGCATACGGGCGAAGTGTATGCTGTGACATTTAGCGGTGCCTGGAAATATCATGAATACCCGGAAACCGTAAACCGGGCTTTTTCCTACTTGTACGAACCTGCCGGCTCAGTACACACGTTAACCACGGAGATTCCTGGCCTTGACGAACCCACTGACATTTGGTTTGCCATTCGGGGCGCAAATTTGAACCTCGGTTCAGATGGAAGCGTGGAAAGTGTACTCGATGCCGGACGTATTCTTAAACTATACGAAGATGAGTGCGCAAAAGCTGGTTACCCGAAACCACAGCCGATCTGCATGCACGGCTAATAAAGTTCATTTTTGTAGTTGTCGTCAACATAGGAATCAACTTCAGCCACTAATGCCTCATCAGGCTTATCGCCAGTCTGTGCTGATTGTTCTAAGATCATTTTCCCGATAGTGGGCATCTCTTTCCTGTCTTGTATGCTTTCTGGTGCCCAAAGTTTTGACCTCTTTACTGCTTTAGCGCAGTGAAGCATTGCTGTTTCTACGCCTATATGAATGCCAAGCTTCGGGGCCTTATCGTTCACTGTAGCGTTAATCAGAAGAGTTTCATCTTGGACGATTAAAGCTTTGCCTTTAACCCTGAGACAGTCTTCAAACCCTGGGATCATGAATAGCAATCCAACATTCGGGTTATCTATAATGTTGGTAAGAGTATCAATTCTATTATTGCCGGGCCGCTCAGGAATAAATAATGTATTTGCATCTAGTACTTGTACAAATCCTGGTTGATCGCCTCTAGGTGAGACATCTCCACCTCGGTCTGCGCTACTTCCAATACAAACAAAAGGCGAACGTGATATGAACTCAATGCAGTACTTATCGAGGTGGTCAATTGCCTTGGCGACGGCTAGGTCCATGGGCTTGTCTATAAAAGTCCTCAATTGAGCTTCGGTGGTAAAAATTTTTTCTGCTTTCATGCTCATTTTTATGTCCCTTATTACTATGGTATTTATAGCTAACGAAAAGACGGTGAAGCCTTTTATACGGGTGTTGCAATACGTTAGTTAATTAATATACTTAGTTATATAATGTAGTTTCAGAAAATTCCAACAATTATTTGTGTTCTTTGATTGGTTTGGGGCACACCTGTAGAGTTTGTGTTCGGTTGAAGCTTTTTAATATGATTTTATCTCGGCGATCAGTCTAGATACGTTAGCCTGTAACTAAATATCAACAAAGGTTTTATTAATGAAAATAGGTATTCCCAGCGAAGTGCATGGAAACGAGCGGCGTGTAGCTATAACACCTGACGTAGTCGAACAATTGATCAAGTTGGGGTTCGAGATTGCGATTGAATCCGGCGCGGGCGAAAAAGCGAGTTTTTCAGACACATCGTTCTCGTCAGCGGGTGCACAAATCGTTGCGGACACCCGATCTCTTTGGGAGGGTGCTGATATTATCTTAAAAGTTCGGGCGCCTGAAAGGCACCCAGGTCTAGGGCTACATGAAGTTGAGTTATTTGGAAAAGGACAGACCTTAATTTGCTTTCTTTGGCCTGCCCAAAATGAAGGGCTGATTAAAATGCTATCAGAAACTGGTGGCTCAGTATTAGCGATGGATTGTATTCCAAGGATTTCGCGGGCGCAGAAAATGGATGCGCTGAGTTCTATGGCTAACATTGCAGGCTACCGAGCAATCATTGAGGCGGCCGGACAGTTTGGCCGTTTTTTTACAGGGCAGATTACAGCGGCAGGTAAAGTTCCGCCGGCTAAGGTGCTAGTGATTGGGGCTGGTGTTGCTGGTTTGGCGGCTATTGGGTCAGCTAAAAGTTTGGGAGCGATTGTGAGAGCGTTTGACACTCGCCCTGAGGTTAAGGAACAAGTCGAAAGTATGAATGCCGAATTTTTGTTGCTTGAATTTGAAGAAGATGGTTCAGGCTCTGGCGGGTATGCTAAAACGATGAGTCCAGAATTCATAAAGGCAGAGATGGAACTTTTTGCCGAGCAGGCGAAAGAGGTCGATATTATTGTTACGACCGCACTTATCCCTGGAAAACCTGCGCCGAAATTGATTACGGTGGATATGGTGAAGTCGATGAAAGCCGGAAGCGTGATTGTTGATCTGGCGGCGGAGCAAGGGGGTAACTGCGAGCTCACGAGCCCTGATGAAATAGTAGTAAAGGAAGAAGTAACAATCATTGGGTATACCGATCTACCTAGTCGATTGCCTGCTCAAGCAAGTCAACTTTACGGGACCAACCTAAAACACCTGCTTAGTGAGATGTGTCCTGACCACGACGGCAGGATTTCGGTGGACATGGAAGATGACGCTATTCGAGGTGCTACAGTAGTGCATGCGGGCGAAGTGACATGGCCAGCACCGCCTATTGCCACTGCGGCTCCGACCCCGAAAAAGTCTGCTGAACGTTCGCCAGAGCCAACGCCTGTCGCTAAAGAAGGTGGTGGTTTTGGGGGTATGGTAGGTTTTGGTTTGGTTGGCGTTGGCTTACTGTTGCTGGCTCGGGTTGCACCACCTGACTTTATGTCGCATTTGACGGTGTTTGTTTTGGCTTGTTTTGTCGGCTATCAGGTGGTTTGGAATGTAACGCCTGCGCTCCATACACCATTAATGAGCGTGACTAACGCGATTAGCGGGATCATCGTGATAGGTGCAATCCTGCAGATTCCAAGCGGAAATTCCTTGGTGGCTTTCCTGGCAAGTATAGCTGTATTAATTGCTACTATTAATATCGCGGGTGGCTTTTATGTCACACAAAGAATGTTACGCATGTTTCAAAAAGGAAAGAACTAATGAGTTCTGGAATCGTTACGGGAAGTTACATCATTGCAGCGGTGCTGTTTATTTTTAGTTTAGGTGGATTAAGTCATCCTCGGACAGCGAGGAGGGGAAATTTCTATGGAATGGTTGGGATGGGCATCGCCATCGCTGTTACGATTTTGCTACTTGGTGAGTCGGCAAATTTGAAATTGTTGGCGCCCGTTATGCTTATTGGGGCGTTGATAGGGCTGACGGTAGCTTACAGAGTACAAATGACTGAAATGCCTGAACTAGTGGCAGTGTTGCATAGTTTCGTTGGTATGGCCGCCGTATTGATCGGTTTCGCAACCTATTTGGATGGCTCTGATGGGTATGTAGGCGTTGCAAAAGTGATTCATGAAGTTGAGATCTATATTGGTGTTCTGATTGGCGCCGTGACTTTCTCAGGTTCAGTCATTGCATTTGGAAAACTGAAGGGGATCATAAGTGGTAAGCCTCTTTTGCTGCCTGCCAGACACTGGATTAATTTAGGGTTAGGTATCGCTAGTGTTTTCCTAGGAGTCGAGTTTGTTTCTACTACTGACGGTATGTCTTCCTTGCTAATAATGACAGCGATAGCGCTTCTATTCGGTGTGCACATGGTAATGGCAATCGGAGGAGCTGATATGCCAGTCGTTGTCTCGATGTTAAATAGCTATTCTGGTTGGGCTGCTGCGGCAACGGGTTTTATGTTATCTAATGATCTGCTCATTGTTACGGGCGCTTTAGTAGGCTCCAGTGGAGCGATATTGAGCTATATTATGTGTCGAGCGATGAACCGGAATTTTATTTCTGTGATAGCCGGTGGCTTTGGAACCGGCAGTAGCTCGGTGAGTTCCGCGACTTACGACGGAGAAGTCAATGAAATTCTAAGTAACGAAACCGCTGATATTTTGCGTGAGGCGGGACGAGTGATCATAGTGCCTGGCTACGGTATGGCAGTTGCGCAAGCGCAAAATACAGTATCGGAAATTTCTAATATTTTAAATGATACGAAGAAGGACGTACGATTTGCGATCCATCCGGTGGCGGGGCGTATGCCGGGACATATGAATGTACTGCTTGCCGAAGCACGCGTGTCATACGATGTAGTATTCGAAATGGATGAGATTAATGGAGAGTTTACGGACACTGACGTGGTGCTGGTTGTTGGGGCCAATGATATAGTGAATCCGTCAGCTCTATCGGAGCCAGAGAGCCCTATTGCTGGTATGCCAGTGCTCGAGGTGTGGAATGCGGCGACCGTAGTGGTGCTAAAAAGAGGCATGGCCAGCGGTTATGCTGGCGTAGACAATCCATTATTTTTTAACGAAAACACTCGTATGCTGTTTGGCGATGCTAAGCAAAGTTTAGACTCTATATTGAGCGAGTTATCGCGATAGGTTGTCTTCACTGACTGAACCCATCTAGTGATTCGGCCAACATTTTTTGGCAAAATCAGGATAGGGGTCGGCGATTACAGGGGCGACTTTTTCTCGTATTAACTTAAGAGTCTTTTTTGTTGGCGCTGCTGTAATTGGTATCGTTTCAGGTACCTCGAAATCAAAACCTGTGTTGTCATGCACTTCTTCGAGGGTGTGTCCCTGGTGGATAGATTTTAAGAAAAATTGCTTTTTGTTCCGATCGAATAAAAACTGGCACAAGGGTGTTACCAATGCGTATGGTCCGCCGGGTCGGTAGATGTTAGGTGCACTCACTCCTGGCGCGCTAATAAAATCAACCTTTGGTACGAAAACGCGCCTACTATGTTCCTCTCTAAATAGTATTACACGTGGTACCAAAAAATATAGGTAGGCAGAACCAAACGCTCCTGACCACCTGGTCTCCTGTTTTGGATAAGCACCTATTCCGGTCAGGTTGACATTAGCCTGACCATCGATCTGACCGCCGCTGAGAAAAAATGCGTCGACTCTTCCTTGCCCAGCGCAATCAAATAAGTCTACGCCTCCATCAAGCCGATACGGCTCTTGTGTGCTCCCAATAATAGATACTTTTTTTACTTCTTCAGAGCGCACTTTAGCCAGTAGTGCGGCAGAACCGGGTATGGGAGAGAGAACACCAACTGCTATGTGCTTCAAGCCATATAAGAATTCCGCAATAGTGGCAATTAACAGTTCTTCGATACTGTGATTCATTAGTGAGAATTTACCTTAGAGCTAGAGTTTTGCGTCTCAAGCCAGGTCTTAAATGAGCTGTCGTTTTCTGCGGCCACGGCATAAGCCTTTATAGATGAGCGATCGTAATCATAATACCCAGGAAGATTTAATGGCCACGCTCCATTTGGTACTAATGCGATACCATCAACATACATTGCTGAGAGTGCCGCCGGCGCCAACTCGGGCTGTTCCAGAATATTGAAATCGACAATCTCTTCTACAGTCACAAGTGTTTTGGTGGCTGCGTGAGATATTATTTTAAGCTCTGCCTGACGTGCGATATAGACATTTCCATACACATCGGCCATGCCCGCATGGAAGATCGCGACATCAGGTGCGATCGCTGGAAGTACTACGATGGGGTCGTTTTCCATAAATGGATTGTCGATGACACGAAAATCCTCTCGGTTTTTAAGTACATCCGAACCAATTAAGCCTCTCAGGGGGATGAAGGGCAGGCCTTTTTCTGCAGCCTGGAGACCTGCATAGATAGCAGGACAGGTAGCGTCTAAGATTTTAATCCTCCCCGACTTTACCGCAGATCCGAACTGAGGGGCTAAACCAAACTCTCCCAGAGAAACACCTGATGTTTCGACAGTTGCAACGCATCCAGCACCTATCAACATATCAGGCAACATACTTCCTGTTGGAACAGTTACGAGATGCAGATCCTTTGTACCTTGCTTGATCAAGGTGCGTCCCAACTCCATAGGGACACTACAATCTTTGAAAAGGACGACCTTGTGCCCATTTTTTATTTGTTTAGCCATCTCACTGAGGCTTACGATTGAGCTATTCATAAGTAATGGCCTTTCTGCAATCTAATCTCGCGGGTAAATACAAGGATCTTTGACGGTAAAAGCTTCAAGTAAGAAACGCTCTTGCGGTTTCTCTGACGCTGTTTTAGGTATCTCATCAACTAACTGAATATAGCTTGGTATGAAATTACTTTCGAGCTTTTCGACACACGTTTTAAAGATGTCAGCGGGCTGAAATGTGGCTTTATCTGTGGAGACAATCGCCGCTACGACATCTTTCTCGCCAGGGACGCCATTTGAGGAAGGCACCCCGTACACAAAAACGTCGTCTACCATTGGGTGTTCAGCAAGTTCTTTCTCCACGAAGGCGGGGTTTACAAAATCCCCATTATGTCTGATTCCGCCGCCTTTTCGGTGCATGAAATAAAACCAACCATTTTCATCCCTATAGCCAATATCACCCATACGTAACCAGCCATTATTCATTTTATCACTGGAGGCGGTCGGGTTTTTGTAATACGAGATTATTGGGCACGTTCCATCGGCGTTTTGAAATACTATTTCGCCAGGTTCGTTAGCCGGTAATTCATTGTCATTTTCATCAACTATTCTCCCGATAAGAGCATCGGGCGGAGCTCCAATACTTCCTACTGGACCTGAACCAGGGGGGTTTATTGTAAGACCTCCCTCGGCTGCGCCATAGAACTCGTAGACTTCACAATCAAAGCGAGAGGCAAATTCTGACCAAATATTCGCCGGCATTCCAGCGCTGAGCACAAACCGTACAGGATTATCTCTATCATTGTATTTTTGGGGCTCGCTGTAGATGGCGGTAGTCATACCTCCTAAAAGATTAAAAGTTGTACACCCATAAAGACGCGTGATGTCCCAGAGCTTTGATTTAGTGAATTTACGACTAAATACTCCTCTTAGGCCCATATGGAGTGTGGTTCCTAGCGTGATTAGTTGTGCGTTGGCGTGTGTGAGTGATAATCCAGTATAGGGACGATCGTCCTCTTTCAGACCTAAGGTCGGGCCTAATGATCCGACAAATCCGAACCTAGCATGGGGTGATAGTATCGCCTTAGGATCTCCTGTGGTTCCGGATGTATATAGCATTTGCATTGGGGCCTCAGGATCTGACACACGAATTTCTATTTCTGACACAGATCTTGAAAGTATTTCACCAAAGTTCTTATTACGACGACTAATTTTGGTTATGGCACTTTTACCGATCACCCAAATCCACTCTATCAACGGACATTCGTCGAGAACAGGTAATAGGTTCTCCATGGCATAGTCGCCAACTATAGCTCCTTTGCACTCCGCATGGTTTAACATGAAAGACAGTTTCTTTCCTTTGGTTCTAGGATCAATTGGCACAAAGATCGTACCTAAAATTGAGGAACCAACCATAGTATCTACAAATTCAGGCTGGTTTAGGGCGATCAAAGCGAAACTATCGCCAAGATTCATGTTTTCAGCTTCTAGTCCATGAGCAACCTTTTGGCCATTTGACCAGAGCTGCTGGTAAGTGCGAGTGTCGTCTATAAATTCACTGCCCCGTGCAGTAACAAATGTTAGAACGTCGAGGTCGGGTAGTATTTTACGTTTTTTGTTAATAAGGTTCGCTAGTATTGCGATGTCTGGTTCAGTTGAACTCACAAATATCCCCTCAATTTTAATGACATTACTGCCCGAAGAGAGTTCGAGCTATATTTTTCTAGCAGTCAAGCTCACTGCATCCATTACTGTAGAATATAAATTTATCTAATGCTAATACAGTAGCAGATTGATTTGAATGGCGAAAATCTGCATGAAGTATGCAATAGAGCTACCGAGAGCACGCATGGCCGACGAGCAAGACTGGTGTATACTATTCGATAAGTACAGCGTTTCGCTGCTTGGGGAGTCCTTGGGAGAAGTTGCTCAATTTTTTCACCTTTTCGCCCTTGGTTCGTGTTTACGTGACGATAAATAAATATGATTACCTGATTAGAGGAGATTAAAATGGAATTGAGAGAAGTGATTGGTCGACGTCGAACTATCCGCTACCTGAAACCCTATAAGGCTGTAGAGCCCGAGAAGATCCAGATGATGTTTGAAGCTGCTAGGATCGCTTCTCACTGGGGTAATGTTCAATCGTTACGTGCGGTCGCGATCCACCGTCACAGTGCCCCTCAGGAAGTTTTAGATTCACTGAAGGCAGTTGTCGTTGGTTGGCAATTACGTCTAGCTCCGGTGGTTATCGTTTGGTATTGCGATCCAGAAGTAGTGGAAGAGCAGGGTGATCGACTAAGAGAGCTTGTCAGTGTGGGCGCGATCGGGGTTGGACCCCAAGAGCAAAAGGTCTCTGTCTTAGAAGAAAAGTTCCTGCCATCATTTGAGGGGATTAAAGACTTTTTAAAAATGCCTGGCTTAAATGAAATTGATTGTGGCCAAGGTATCGCGCAAGCCACGCTAATGGCCTATGAGCAAGGCTTAGGAACATGTTGCCTCGGCACTCCGGATGGCGATGCCATTCTTGAGACTCTTGGCGTACCATCTCACTGTCGTTTGGTGATGATGCAAACTGTTGGTTATCCGTTAGAGCACTGGGAAGCTGGTGGACAAAAGCCTAAGCGCCCTTTTGAAGAATTGTTTTCAATGGACACATTTGGAAAGCCATACCCTAGAAGTCAGGAAGTTGTAGATGAGCTAACAAAAGATGGTGTTTTCACTCGACCAGCACCATTACCTGATCGGGATGAGGAGCTTGAGCACATGCAACGTGCGCTTAATCTAAAAGCTCCAGCAATGTTTTAGAAAGTATGCTTGTTCGCCGATCATGATTGTGGTCGGCGAACGTGTTCCGCGGACAAGGCTCAGTCTGAGTTGATCTGAACTAAAAGCACCCCGTCATTCGAGCCGTCAAATAATGCACGATAGAACAGTGGTAGGTTTTCGAAGCCTTCTCGAACATCCTCTTTGAATAGTACTTTGCCTTGTTCATACCAGGTTTTAAGGTTGCTAATAGCTGAAGGAAAGTTGTCGGTATAGTTTCTAGTTAAAAAGCCTTGCATGGTTATGCTGCCATAGATCAGACGCATCATGTTTCGGGGACCTTCAGAAGGCTTATCGTCGTTATAAGATGAAATTTGTCCGCAAAGTACAATACGACCTTTGACTGCCATGTTTTCTATAGCGGCTTGCAGAATGTCGCCACCCACATTGTCATAATAGACGTTAATTCCATCAGGACAAAGCTGACGCAGTTCTTCTTCGACAGTCGCATTTTTATAATTTACTGCAGCGTCTAGTTGGCACTCCTCGGTCAGCCACCTACACTTTTGGTCGCCTCCCGCGATCCCAATCACTCTGCAACCTTTTATACGAGCTATCTGAGCGGCAACTGAACCAGTCGCGCCTGCGGCTCCAGACACTACAACAACATCGTTTTCTTTTGGTTGGCCGACTTCAAGCATTCCAAAGTACCCAGTCAAACTATTCAAACCAAATTTCCCCATAGCATCAACTGAAGTCATTTCATCAGGGATCTTTCCGACTGGCACTAGATCTGTGGACAGGATCTCATAATCCTGCCATCCCGCTCTGGTAGATACTCTGTCTCCCGGAGCATACTCTGCGCTGCCAGACTCTATAACAACAGCTATTGCAGGAGCCATTATTGGACTTCCGAGAGGTATCGATGGGTAAAGGCTATTCCCTGGCGGGCTCATCCAATTTCTCATAGTTGGCGCACATAGGAATAATAAGTTTTTTACAAGAATCTCATTTGGTTTTAATTCTCTATTAGGAACTTCGCATTCTTTATAGGAAAAGTTCGTGTCTTCAATACTGCCCTCGGGACGGGAGGCAAGTAACCATTGTCGATTGATCATTACAAATAGGGTCCTTAAATTTTTATATTTTAAACGATAGAAGATCTTTAAGATGACTATCAACCTGAGTGAGATATTCTTTATCAAATCCAAATAGGGCTAGATGGCCACCTAGACTTGTCAGAGGTCTAAATTCACTGCCAGCGATCATTTCTTGCTCCCGCTTACAGTCTTTAACCGTAAAAAACATATCGGTATCTATGGGCATGACGAAGGTCTTCGCTTTAATACGAGAGAGCGCCGAGGTCAAGTCGCCATCACTTGCCCGACTGACATCTCCGCGTTGCCATTTCCAGGCCATACACAGCAAATTATTCGGGTCCATCTGAGTGAATAGAGCTTCCATGAAATCAGTTTGGAATGCCATGACTGAATTGAATCCTAGCTCTTTCCAACACTCTTGAGCAAAAAATTCAGTACAAAAACCCATAGTCGACCAAATTTTCGCATGCCGTTTCAGCCCTTCTTTTACTTCAAGGTGAGACGAGTACTCCCCTTCGTTGTAACCAGGATCTGAGGTGATCGCTTCAATTAACGTTTGGGTATATAAGTAATCATGATCCGTATTCTTTGCGTAGCCCGCGATGGGAGCTGCGCGCTTTACCATATCAGGATAGCGGACTGCCCATTCATAAGTCTGCTGAGCGCCCATCGATCCACCAACGACTAAGGCTAAGGTATCAATTTTCAGGTGCTCTGTTATCAGTTTGTGTTGTGCCCGAACGTCGTCCGCTATGCGGATATTAGGGAAATTACCCATATTGAAAGGTGGTTCGCTGTTGTGTGGTGATGTCGATATTCCGCTACCGATTTGATTTGCAATTATGATGAAATATTTTTCGGGATCTAACGCTCGGCCCGCTCCAACATACACTTGCTCCATTATCTTACTGGTTCCTGAGTACCACGTAGGCACCAATATGGCATTATCACGCGCACTATTAAGTTTTCCATGTGTGGCATACACTAAATTAAGTTGTGGTAACGTCATTCCTTCCTCTAGCGTAAATTCTCCAAGGCTTGCCGTATGCCATGGGCCGTGATCGGCCTCCGAGTAATAAGTATTTTCTTTCATAATGTTTCTCTTCGTACTTCAGTGTTTTAGTAAATACCTTTATGTTGCACGCCATCGACAACAATCGTCGCACCTGACATCCAATTAGCGCGAGACGAAGCCACGAATGTAATAACATCTGCTACTTCCTCCGGTGTTCCCATTCTGCCAAATGGGATACTACTTACAATCCCATCGTACATACTTCTATCGTTTTGCTTCACAATATCCCAGAAGCCATTTTCGAAGTAGATCGATCCTGGTGCTATACAGTTGACTCGAATATTTTTCTCTGCGACCGTCGCGGCGGTAGTTTTGGTATGATTGAGGAGTGCCGCTTTAACCGCAGCGTAGGCAGGGGGCGAACCGCTCTCTAACCCTGAAATTGAAGAGACGTGGATAATACTACCGCCACCGGACGCCTCCATCCAGGGTATAACTTGTTGCGTGGCGCGAACGCTTGCCATCAGGTCGATGTTGATACTGACTTGCCATCCGGCCTCATCATCAGTCATCCCAAAGCCGGAAGTGTTATTTATTAACACGTCGATAGTGCCGAAAGTATCTCTAGCTTGGTCCATGAATCCTGCAAGGGCATTTGCATCAGCGACATCAACGGATCGATGAAAGCATTGGATCCCGTGTGACGATATTTCATGCGCAGCGCTTTTTAGAGCCTCTTCTCCCCGAGCACAGATAGCAATATTGGCGCCTTCTTTGGCCATCGCTAGCGCTGTACTTTTCCCTATCCCTTTACTGCCACCAGTGATGATGACATTTTTATCTTTCAATCCTAAATCCATTGAAGCATTCCCCAGATGTGTTTTAGTGCTACTCTCAAGTAGTATAGCGATAATGAAGGTCATAACGCTATCAGGAAGATAAGGGATAAATATGACTAATATACTGCTAATAGTTTTGGGGTTGGTTCTAGGATGCTTGGTCCTATCCTACTTTTTTGCCCCTGCGAGATTATTTGATGCGCTGGTTCTTTTTACGAGATTTCGAGCTAAATTAAATTTACGCTACTGTGATGTGGATGGCCACCGAATACCCTATCTTGTAGGAGGAGACGGACCACCACTTGTTTTATTACATGGATTTGGTGCAGACAAAGATCACTGGTCTGTTGTGAGTAGGTATTTAACGAATCATTTCACGGTATACGCGCCCGATTTACCTGGATTCGGAGGCGCTGATCGTAAAATCGAGGCTAGCTACGGGCGTGAGGCACAAATAGAGCGTCTTAAGATGTTTCTTGACGGTCTAAATTTATCTGAGATTAATCTCGGTGGCAGCTCTATGGGTGGTTATCTCGCTTTTATGTTTGCTCATAGGTATCCAAACAGTGTTAATAAACTTTGGTTGCTGGCTCCAGCTGGAGCACTATCAGCTGAACCGAGTGAATTCATGCTTGCGCTAGAAGAAAACTCAAATCCTTTGATTGTGGAGACAGAGACCCAATTAGGTGAGCTGGCGCGCCTATGTTTCTTCAAGCCGCCTTCCATACCCAAAAGATTCAAAAAAGTATTACTAGATAGGTCCTCGCGCGTAGCCGACTTTAATCGTAGGATTTTTGAAGAAATTTTTGATTCTCCCCTCGCAGTTGAAGACATCAATGACGCGTTACAAACAAGGAGCCTTCTCGTTTGGGGGGATTCTGATAAGGTTTTGGATTGCTCTGGGATTAAGGGGTTTCAACAAAAGCTAATGAGAGCCCAAACAATTCTCATGCCAGACGTTGGACATTTGCCGATGATCGAAAAGCCTCGAACGGTTGCTACCGATTTTTTAAATTTTTATGCAGGGTAAAATTGATATAACTAGGTTAGTCACTTGTCGTACTTAAACTTAAACGCATCGCCATTGAGTTCTATCCGTCCCGTGGATGGTTGCGGAAAATGCGAGGTTAAAACTTTTACGTCACAATCACTGTAGTTTTTCAGGAAGTTTAAGCGGGTCTTCGCCGCGAGTTCTTTATCGGTATCAAACTTAAAGTTCCAATGCGGAAATTGGCATTGCACTGGACTATGGATGAGGTCACCAGTGATGACTGCATTTTCGTCCCGATGAGATAACCGGATAGAACAATGGCCGGGAGTATGCCCAGGAGTCGGTTCTAGCCAGACACTGTCGTCTATCTGGTAGTCATCAGCCACGAGTAAGGCTTGCCCGGCTTCTATAATGGGTAGTACGTTCTCATTATAGGTAGGGTCTCCATATTTTTCTGATAGATGGGCCGCATTTTCACATTCTTTTTTTGAGAGTATATAACGCGCGTTCTTAAAAGTAGGTACCCAACGCCCGTTAGATAGTTGAGTATTCCATCCACTATGATCAACATGTAAATGCGTACAGAGTACGATATCAATTTCGTCGGGATGGATGCTGTGGTTGCTTAGGTTAGATAGAAAGGAATTATCAGTTTTTTGGTGCCAAGCAGGATACCATTTGACGGTTTTATGATTGCCTACGCAGCTATCGACTAAGATTGTGAATTTGTCGGTTTTTACGACATAGCTTTGGATCGGCATAATCAGCATATTTGTTTTTGGACAAATCGCATTAGGTTCTAACCAAATTCTGTGTGGTGCGAGCTTTTCATCTGTCGCATCTGGGAAAAAGTCGTATATTGACATGAATGGACCATTAGATTCGACCACTCTTGCAACCTCAATGTTTCCTACTTTTAGCCAATTCATTTTACTCCCCCTATTACTTTTGATATGCGGAAATTGTCTTGCTGCCTAGTTGATAGTCCAACTATCACCATTTTTTGTGACGCTTTGCTCAATCTCTAGCTTGATCAAATGTGCATGCAGTGACAGTGCAGCCCATTTATGTAGTGATTGATCAACATCGTCGTAGACTACTGGGACCAGCTCATCGATGGTGGCTTGTCTAGCGCTAGTTAGCGCGTTTTGTACTTTTTTTTCACGCTTTAGTCTATGGTCGATTAGGCGCATTATTTCACGATTGGGTTCCCCGATCAGATCGCCATGCCCAGGAGCAACGTAATTTACGTCGTAAGTCTGCATTCTTTTAAGAGAGTCAATATAGTCCTTCATGCTTCCAGCTGGAGGCACGATGACTACGGTTGAGCCTTGCATCATGTGATCTCCAGTGATCAGAATTTTGTCTTCTTCCACCAGATAGCAAATATGATTGGAGACGTGTCCTGGTGTTAGTAGAGCTCGGATAGAGTATTCTTTGTTAGATATCACCTCATCATTTTTTAAAGGCATCGCGCCTTGGAAGGTCTCGTCCTGAAAGCCATCATTTGGGATGATATTTCCGACCAGTTTCGCTCCAGTCGCTTGAGCTATTGGCAGCGCCGCAGGGGAGTGATCGCGGTGAGTGTGAGTAACTAAGATCCATTTTAGCCGAGATGCAGTGGCCTTTAGCATCGCGTCTATGTGACTTTCGATACAAGGACCAGGATCGACAAGCGCAAGCTCATCGGTCCCAATAATGTAAGAGTTAGTACCTGGTCCGGTCATCGCACCTTCGTTGGGCGCAGTTATTCTTTGTACACGCTCCGAAATCCGCACTGGCTTGCCATGAACAATCTGTGGCATTGTTGACTCCCTTTATAAATATTATGTGTGATACTTGCACCCACTGGTGCCGACGTTCTCGATTACTATAACTCTATAACGGTGATAGCTGATATACAATTCGATTTACTATGGTTTGGCTTGCAGTCATGGTATCTTTTACATTTTTAGTCCACATAAATTTGATGCATTAACAGTAGGGAGAGAAAGGGATGAGTGTTGCGATTAATAACGAACCGGCCATAAAGGTCTCCGCGGGTATGTCGAGCCAACAAGAATGGTGCCAGCTAGATGAAAACTTCTCTGTGAAGGTTTTGTCGGTAGACGAAAAACAAAACTCTGTAGAGGCACTTTTTAAAATAAAAGGTGGCTATCGCTCCGGGGAACATAAGCACACTTGCGAGACACATGTCTTTGTACTAGAGGGTAAAGTGACAAATCATTCTATTGGCTGTACGTTCGGGCCCGGAGACTATTGCTTCCAACCTTTGAATGACATACACGATGAAGAATTCGTAGAGGACACCATTGCCTACGTTAGCTATCGAGGTGTTGACGAAAAGTTAGTCGAGTTTTTTGATGATGCAGGGAATGTTTGTGGAAATTTTAAAGTCGATGATTTTCTTGTTGGATTAAATACTTAGAAGAATAAGAAAACAGATTTCTCGTCATGATCTGTTGATGGGTCGATTGAAGGTTTAGGAGTATCTGATGGTTGCGGTTGTTCTAGATGGGAAAGTATTAGCTGCTGCACAAGAGGCTGCGCTTTCGGAGCGCGTGTCCGGAATTAAAAAGTCGACTGGAGGCAGAGTACCCATTCTCGCGACTATTATAGTTGGCGACGACCCTGCTTCCGAAACCTATGTGCGGATGAAAGGTGATGCGTGTCGTCGAGTTGGTATGGACTCTATTAAAGTGGAACTCCCGGCCAGCACATCCACTCAGGCTCTTATAGACGAGATTACGCAACTCAATTCGAATCCCAATGTCCACGGTATTTTACTGCAGCACCCAGTGCCGTCGCAGATCGATGAGAGGTTGTGTTTTGATGCGATTAATATCGAAAAGGACGTTGATGGCGTCACATCGAATGGGTTTGGTTTGATGTCGATGGGGGAGTTTGCGTATGGGTCGGCCACACCGGCTGGAATTATGAGACTGCTTTCTCACTATGAGTGCGAGATAGAAGGCTTATCGGCAGTGGTTGTTGGGCGCAGCCCAATTTTGGGTAAGCCTATGGCAATGATGCTATTACAGGCGAATGCAACGGTTACTATTTGTCATTCTAGGACTGCGAACCTAGTGGATTATATCAGTCGAGCGGATTTGGTTGTCGGTGCTGTCGGAAAACCTCAATTCATTCAATCAGATTGGATAAAGGATAACGCGATAGTTGTTGACGCGGGTTATCATCCCGGTGGGATCGGGGATATAGACTTGAATGGGTTGCCTGAACGAGTGCGTGCTTACACTCCTGTGCCTGGCGGGGTAGGACCCATGACTATAAATACACTGATTCTTCAAGCTATTCAGGCAGCAGAAAAAAAGATCTGCTAAGCGCATAGAGCATGTTTTTTATAGATACGTCTTAGCTCTAAAATAAATCTTTGAGGTAGAGTGGCATGAATAATGAGCATTTATTAACAGGCGTCCGAGTATTGGATTTTACGCGTGCGCTAGCTGGGCCCACATGTACTAGAATGTTCGCCGAAATGGGGGCAGAAGTTATTAAGATTGAAGGGGCTCCTTTGGGAGATATGACCCGTCAAGTTTCTAAACTAAAAGGTGATAGAAGTTTCTATCATATACAGCATAATCTAAACAAGAAAAGTGTATGCGTGGACCTTCGTACCCGACAGGGAATGAATATCGTGAGAGAACTCGTTCCCCACTGCGATGTTGTTGTTGAGAATTTTAGGCCAGGAGTAATGGCTAAGATGGGACTGGACTTTGATGAACTCAAAAAATTGCGGGCAGATATAATAATGTGTTCTATTTCCGCTTTAGGTCAAACGGGGCCGTTGTCTAATAAACCCGGCTACGATTATATCGCTCAGGCTTATTCGGGAGTCACAAGTATGATTGGAGATCCGGATGAGGCTCCAAGTATTCCTCTGGTAGGTATAGGTGATGTCAGCACTGGAGTGCATGGTGCATTTGCGATCGCTGCGGCCCTATTGCATCGCGGGAGGACAGGCAAAGGACAATATCTTGATGTATCACTGCTTGACTGCTACTACCATAATCACGAGGTGAATGTGCATCAGTATTCCGGTAGCGGTGGAGAGATTAAGCCGACTCGAGGTGGTCGCCATACTTCTTACTTGTGCCCCGGTGGAGTTTATAGGGGAAAAGGTGGCGACATCATGCTGATGGCCTTTATGCATCATTGGAAAGATCTTTGTGCAGCGATGGAAAAACAAGAATTTGTTGATAAAAATGGTTGGCAGACCGATGCTGAAAGAATAGAACGTTTAGATGAGGTGATTCTTTTGGTTGAGGGTTGGTTGGCCACTTTCCCTGACGTATCGACTGCGATAGAGCGATTGGAAATGTTCGATGTTCCTTGTGCTCCGGTGCTAAGCGTCGAGGATACAGTAACCCATCCTCATTTAGTCGAACGAGGAACAGTTCGTACTATAACCGATCCATTAGTGGGAGAATTCAAGATCCCTGGAATGCCGATAAAAACTTCTGATTATAAGTCTGACACCGAATACGTGGCCCCATGTTTGGGAGAACATAATGTCGAGGTGTTAAAAACCTTGCTGGATAAAAGTGATGAAGAAATTAAAGTATTGTCCGATGAGGGTGTGTTACAAACCGCGAGCACTTAAGCATCCTTAATAAATTTCATTATCTAGTTTGGGAACTATACGGAGAGGTGAATCAATGGCACACAGCGGATTGTTAAACGAAGAGCATATTATGATTCGTGATATCGCACGAGAATTTACTCTAAACGAGGTATTGCCCGTCGCTAATAAGTTGGACCCTGAACAAGGTGATATTCCGATTGATCTTCGGAAAAAATTGGCAGATATGGGTTATTTCGGCATTCGTATTCCCGAGGAATATGGAGGAAGTGGTTTAGGGTGTCTCGAGTATTGTTTGATTACTGAGCAACTGTCTAGGGGGTGGATGAGCGTAGCAAGTATTATCGCAAGAGGAAATGGCACTCTAGTGATGGACCTACTTACTGACGAACAGAAAGAGAAAGTATTTCCTAGGGTGGTCGCGGGCGATTACTTAGCCGCCGCATCATTATCCGAGCCCGACACAGGATCTGATTTGGCGTCAATTTCATGTCGTGCGGAAAGAACCTCAGATGGATGGCAGATAACAGGAAATAAGTATTGGTGCACATTCGCTGATGGGGCTGACTATATATTACTTTTTGCGAGAACTGATGCGGAATCCAATCCCAATAAGCGTCACCAAGGTATAAGCGCATTTATTATAGATAAGCCGAGAGGGGAACTGCCTGAAGGAGTGCAAGGAAGCATTATTCCCAAAATTGGATATTTCGGATGGAAGACATGGGAGTTGTTTTTTGACCAAGTAAAGCTTGGTGCTGGGACGTTAATTGGAGAAGAGGGAAAGGCTTTTTACGCTTTGGCAAAGGGTCTAGACGAGGCGAGAGCACATACTGCGGCGCGATCTATAGGTTTAGCGCAAGGGGCTTTGGAAGACGCGATGAAATACGCACAGGAGCGAACTCAATTTGGCAAAGCTATTGCCCGGTTTCAAGATCTTCGGTTTAAGATAGCCCGAATGGCAACTGATATTGAGGCTGCTAGGCAACTTTTATATTATGTTTGCACTTGTATCGACGAGGGTCGGCGTTGTGACAAAGAAGCTTCTATGGCGAAATATTATGCCAGTGAGATGGCCGAACGTGTTACTAGCGATGCGTTGCAAATATTGGGCGGAGCGGGTTACACAAAATTACACGCAGTTGAAAGATATTGGCGAGATGCCAGACTAACAAAAATCTTCGAGGGCACTTCTGAGATACAGTTAAGGATAATATCTGACAATATGCTTGGGCGATAGTTGAGGTCTGATAGGTAAAACAAAGTTCTATGAGTTGCATATGATCAATAAAAATAGTTTTGGGGTTCTAGAGGGGGTTGTTGTCTTGGATCTCACTCAAATGCTGGCGGGCCCATACTGCACGATGATCCTGGCAGACCATGGCGCAGATGTCATAAAGGTGGAACCACCCACCGGTGATATGTCGCGACCGCTGGGTCCCTTTTCCCGCGACGATCCAAAAAAAGAAGAGGGCGGTTACTTTCATAGCATCAACAGGAATAAGCGCAGTATTGTCCTAGATCTGAAAAATGCTGAGGATAAGGTACGGTTTTTGAAGTTAGTGAAAAGTGCCGATGTGGTTGTCGAAAATTTTCGACACGGAGTGATGGAACGGCTTGGTTTAAGTTATGAGATCTTGAGAGATATAAATAAATCACTTGTTTACGCGGCGATCAGGGGCTTTGGAGATAGTAGGACCGGAGAGAGCCCATATTCTGAATGGCCTGCATTTGATATTGTAGCCCAGGCGATGAGCGGTTTTATGGCAATGACCGGACCTACTGGTACTCCTATGAAAGCAGGGCCCGGGCTAGGTGATATTGTGCCAGGCTTAATGGCGGCTTTTGGTATTGTCGCCGGCGTTCGACATGCAGAGAGAAGTGGGCGAGGGCAATTTTTAGATGTGGCAATGTATGATGCGATGTTGGCTGTCTGTGAGAGAAGCGTATACAGGTATTCAGTAGATGGAACAATATCGAAAGGTGAGGGTAACGAACATCCTTTGGTCAACCCATTTTCGGTTTATGAAGCGCGAGATGGCTGGGTAGCTATCGGTTGTCCAACTGAGGTACAGTGGAAAGAGCTTTTGGCGGTTATGGCACATCCTACACTCGGCGATGACGAACGATTTTCGAGTAATGAGTTAAGAGTAGAGTTCGCCGCCGACTTACGGACTGAAATTACTAATTGGACCTCAGCGATGACTAAACAACAGATTGGCGAGAAGCTGGGCGGTAAGGTTCCGTACGGGCCGGTTAACAATATCGCAGATCTGACGGATGATCCCCATGTGCGGGCCAGAGATATGTTACCCGAACTTAGTTTTGCTGACCCTACCTTGAAACTGACTGTTGCCGGCGTACCTGTGCACTACTCCATGACCCCAGGAAAAGTTGATGCACCTGGTCCTGCCCTAGGAGCCCATAACGAAGATGTGTTCGAGCAATTTGGTATAACATAACTCACAGGTCTTCCTGCTAGTTAAACGGCTCGTCCATGTTTTCTTCTAATGGGATGTTAAACGCGTTTAATGTGTGGGAAATTAGGCAGTAGTAACCGATAGTAGATACGAGAGCCACTAGTTGTTCATCAGTAAAAAATGTTGCCGCTCTATTATAAGTTTCGTCTGAAACAAGGTTTTTTTGCAACAGCTCAGTTGAAAAGATATAGGCGGCCTGATGTTTCTCCGGAAAACTAGGGGTTTTATTTTCGCATAGTTTTTTTAGTTCCTCTTGGTCAACACCGCTCTCAATAGCCAGTTTGAGGTGTACAGCTACTTCAAAGCGCGCGCTATAGAACGTACCTACGGTACAAATAACTATTTCACGCACTTGGTCGTCTAATGGACTATCAAAGCGAAGAGCCGCGCCCAGCGCTTGCATGGGGTTCCCAAGTCTTGGAGTCCTAAGCCATACCCCAAAAGGTCCCGACATTGGATTACTTCCTAGTGTGTGTTTTCGAGGCCCGTTTGCGATGACGTTGACTAAGTCGATTTGACCTCGTTTTAATGAATGTTCCGATAAAGGTTTAAGCCTCTCCATATTTTCTTCCCAGTATCACATTAGTTGTTATTTAAGAAGTATCACACAAATTGTAATAGCAAAATATGTTTCATGAACGTATTACAGACGATGTTTTCCTTAGGGTAAAATAACTGTAAGATACTTAGGAGGGCATTAAAGTCAGAACGTTTGTTCTTGTTTGTGAGGTGTATTGTTGTTTATGCTTCGGTAACTTTTAGGCATAAAAATTATTGGAGTATTGGGTTTTAATAAGTCGCGCAAATTTTAGGTGCGTCGATTTTAAGGAGTGCGTAGATGAAGATTTTGGTCGATTTGCCGACTTCGGCGATAAAGAACGCGTTAAATTCTGATAAAGAGTTCCGGCTAAGTGCGAGATATTGGTACTGTGATTTACGGTTTGGAGTAGGCGAAGATTTTTATTACATGACTATCAAGGATGGTGAAGTGTCGACCTTTGTGAAAGGAAGCGATGGTTTCGATCCTTATACAATAAATTTTTCGGCGCCGGAGGATTTCTGGCTTGAAACCTTACAAATCAAGCCGAAACCATTTTACCACGATTGGTTTGCAGCCTCGATGCACCATGCCTTAGATTTTGGAGGTGACTTGGAGTCCGCTTATGCCTACTACTATTCGATACGCCGTATTCATCATTGTATGGCGACATGTT